>NZ_JBQQOC010000022.1:0-48019 GCF_052264515.1 Candidatus Corynebacterium faecigallinarum | reverse complement strand
GGACGACCTCGGCGGAAGGGCGAAGATGAGTGGTGTTTACTCGTGCGGTGGTCGCACGGAACACAGGTGTCATGGCGGAGACAATCATTGCTTTCACTCCTTCCGGTCGATCCTTATCGGCACGCATGATGCTGCGAGTGCCATTGGTGCAGGTCAGTGTAATAGGACTGGTCGTTTTCCGGAAATTGCCAGGAGTTCTGATTCTCCTCCTCGCGTGAATCAGCACATCTTTTCGGTTCGTCCCGGCGGCTTGTTTCCGAATTGTTTCTGCTCATGAAACCTATTCACGGGGCTTATCCCGGAGTAGAGTTCCGCGCATGACGGATTTCATAGGTTCAATGAATGACAGCGTGTGGGCTGTCGTGGTCTGGCTGCTTGTCGGCGCGGGCATCTACTTCGGTGTCCGAACCATCGTGGTTCAGCTTCGACTGCTGCCGCAGATGTTCGGTGCAGTCGCCGAGCCACCGTACGAGGACGAGATGCTCCGCGACGGCGAGCAGGATGACGCGGATTCCGCGGCAGTCGGTAAGGCCGGCACGAAGAAGAAGAGGAAGAAGGCCCCGGACAAGGGAATCTCACCGTTCAAGGCCTTCACCATTTCCGCGGCGTCCCGCGTCGGCACCGGTAACGTCGCCGGTGTTGCCGTGGCGATCACCCTCGGTGGCCCCGGTGCGGTGTTCTGGATGTGGATCATCGCGATCATCGGTGGTGCGACGTCATTCGTGGAGTCCACTCTGGCCCAGCTCTACAAGACCCGCGACTACGAGAACAACGCCTACCGCGGCGGCCCCGCGTACTACATCACCCGCGGTCTCGGGAAACCATGGCTCGCCGTGATCTTCGGCATCGCGATCACCCTGACCTTCGGTTTCATCAACAACGCCTTGCAGACGAACTCCATCGTGGAGTCGGTCGGCACCTCGGCCGGCAACGACGGGATGGCCCTGAAGGTGATCATCGGGTTCGCCGTGGCAACGCTCACCGCCATGGTCGTTTTCGGTGGCGTCCAACGGATCGCCTCGTTCACGCAGGTGGTCGTGCCGTTCATGGCCGTCGCCTACATCGCTCTTGGCGTGTTCGTCCTGGGCCTGAATCTGTCGGAGATCCCGGAGATGTTCTCCCTGATCGTCGGGCACGCCCTGGGTCTGCGTGAGGTTGCCGGCGCCGCCGTCGGTGCCGCCTTCATCAATGGCATGCGCCGTGGACTGTTCTCCAACGAGGCCGGCCAGGGCTCCGTCCCGAACGCAGCCGCTACCGCCGCGGTGTCCCACCCGTGCAAACAGGGCCTGGTGCAGACCCTGGGCGTGTACTTCGACACCCTGATCGTCTGCTCCATGACCGCCTTCATCATCCTGCTGTCCAACCCGACCTACGGTGGCGACGTCGAGGGCGCGTCGCTGACCCAGAACTCCATGGCCAGCCAGGTCGGCGATTGGGGTATCCATGCGGTCACCTTCTGCCTGTTCTTCCTGGCGTTCTCCTCGGTGATCGGCAACTACTACCTCGCCCAGTCCAATGTCGAGTACTTCACGAGGAACAAGACGGTCATGCTGGGCTTCCGTCTGCTGGTGGTGCTCTGCGTGTTCCTCGGCGCAGTCGTGGATGTCCCGGTCATCTGGGCTCTGGCGGACACCTTCACCGCGACGATGGTGGTCATCAACCTCTGCGCGATCATCCCGCTGTGCCCGATCGCGCTGAAGCTGCTGAAGAACTACACGGAGCAGAAGCGTCAGGGCCTGGACCCGGTGTTCGAGCGCAGCATGCTGCCCGAGCTCAAGAACGTGGAGTGCTGGGACGACAAGGACGCCGCCTTCGAGGAGAAGGGGACCGGCGGCCCGGTCGGACTGCGCGTCTAGGACGTGACGCAGTAGACGGAGCAGGACACGCCGATGCCCGCCGACCGGAAGTACGACCTGAAGAAGGACCGCGCGGACTACCGAGCACGGTCAGGACGCTTCGACGTCCTCACCGTGCCGCCGACCCGGTACCTCATGGCCGACGGTCACGGCGACCCGAACACCGACCCGTCCTACGCGGCCGCGTTGGCGGCACTGTACCCGGTGGCCTATGCGCTGAAGTTCGCCAGTAAGGCAGGACGCACCGGCCAGGCTCGGCGACGTCCGCGTCGACGTCCTCGACGAGGGGCTCTGTGTCCAGACCCTGCACATCGGGCCCTATGACGGGGAGGGGCCGGTGCTGGAGCGGATGCACAATGAGGTCATTCCGTCCCGCGGTCTGGAGATGACCGGCACCCACCACGAGATCTACCTCGGTGATCCGCGCCGGGCGGCGCCGGAGAAGCTCCGGACGATCCTGCCTCAGCCGGTGCGGCCCGGACACTGCACCTAGACTGGGGCCATGAGTGACCCCGACCGCCCCACCAGCCCCGACAACGCCGCCGACTCGCAGGCCGACGCCCTCGCCGCGTCCCCGGGCCGGCTCACCGCCTGGGTCCACGGCCACGTCCAGGGGGTCGGTTTCCGCTGGTCCACGCGCACCAAGGCGCTCGAGCTGGGGCTGGTCGGGTTCGCGTCCAACTACCCGGACGGCCGCGTCCTCGTCGTCGCGGAGGGACGGGAGGACGCCACGGACGCTCTGCTGTCCTGGCTGCGTTCCACCGACACCCCGGGGCGGGTGGATACCGTCGTGGATTCCGTGACCGGCCCGCGTGGTGAGTACACCGACTTCCAGACCCGCTGATCCGGTAGACTGCACGGCCATGCATCTGAAGTCGTTGACCATGAAGGGGTTCAAGTCCTTCGCGTCGTCGACGACCCTCAAGCTCGAACCGGGCATCTGCGCGGTCGTCGGACCCAACGGCTCGGGCAAGTCCAATGTCGTCGACGCTCTGGCGTGGGTGATGGGGGAGCAGGGGGCGAAGACCCTGCGCGGCGGCAAGATGGAGGATGTCATCTTCGCCGGTGCCGGCGATCGGAAAGCACTCGGACGCGCCGAGGTCACGCTCACCATCGACAACTCCGACGGTGCACTGCCGATCGAGTACACCGAGGTGTCGGTGACCCGACGCATGTTCCGCGACGGTGCCTCCGAGTACGAGATCAACGGGGCGAAGGCCCGGCTGATGGACATCCAGGAGCTGCTGTCGGACTCCGGCATCGGCCGCGAGATGCACGTCATCGTCGGCCAGGGGCGACTGTCCCAGATCCTGGAGTCCCGTCCGGAGGAACGCCGCTCCTACATCGAGGAGGCCGCGGGTGTGCTCAAGCACCGTCGGCGCAAGGAGAAGGCGCAGCGCAAGCTGGTCTCGATGCAGGGCAACCTGGACCGGCTCCACGACCTCACCGATGAGCTGGCCAAGCAGCTCAAGCCCCTGGCCCGCCAGGCCGAGGCCGCGCAGAAGGCCGAGCAGGTCCAAGCCACCATCCGCTCCAACCGGCTGCTGCTCACCGCCGACAAGGTCCGCAGGCTCTCCGATGAGCTCAACGACGCCGATGAACAGGCCCGCGTCCTGGAGCACGACATCTCCGAACTCAAGGCGGACCTGGAGGAACACACCACCGAGCTGGCGGTGACCGAGGAGGAGCTGCGCACCGCACTGGAGGAGGCGGAGGCCGCGAAGTCCCTGTGGTTCCGCCTGTCGACCGTGGCGGAGAAGAACTCGGCGACCCTGCGCATCGCCGCGGACCGTGCCGCCGACCAGGGGAGCGAGAGCCAGTGGCGTTCGCCCAGCGGCCAGAGCCCGGAGGAGTTGCTGCAGCGCGCCGAGCAGGCCGAGGAGGAGCAGGCCACCCTCGACGAAGAGGTCGAGGTCGCCTCCGAACGCCTGGAGCATGTGCGCGAGGAGGTCGCCGAGCGGGACGAGGCCGCCCGCGAGGCAGAGCGCGAGCACATGGCCCAGGTCCGCGCGATCGCCGACCGGCGGGAGGGCATCGTCCGGTTGCTCGCGCAGCAGGAGGCGGTGGAGCAGCGGCGTATCGCCGCGCAGCAGGAGGTGCAGCGACTGGAGGCCGAGGTCGCCGAGCAGCGCGAGACCATGGCGTCGACCTCCGGCTCGGAGGCCACGGCGGCCGCTGAGGCGCTGGCCGAGGTCGAGGCACAGGGATCCGGGTTGGACGAGGCGGCCGAGCGCGCCGCCGCCGAGTCCGCCGGTGCGGAGCAGCGGGTGACCGATCTGCGCAGCACCGAGCGGGACCTGGAGCGCGAGATCGCCTCGTTGGAGGCCTCGGTGGAGGCGTGGCGGGACCGGTTGCGTCCCACCGACGGGGCGGCGGTGGTCGTCCGCGCCGCTGAGGCACAGGGCCAGGCCGTACCCAGGACGCTGACCGGGCTACTCGGGGTGCGCGATGGCTGGGAGTCGGCGCTCGCCGCGGTGCTGCCCACCGGACTTGTCACCGGCAGTGGCACCGGCGGCAGTGCAGATAGCTCAACCAGTAGCGCCAACGGAGACAACACCACTGCGCAGGACGCCCTGGTCGCCGCCCTCGTCGAGGCCGGCGAGGGCCGCGCGGTGTTACTGGAAGCCACCGGATCGGGAAAGAAGGGTGACTCCTGGCGACTGGACGTCGCCGATTCCCTCGCCGCCTCCGGCACGTCCGGCACCTCCGGTACTTCCAACGGTCCCGACTGGTTGCTGGACCACCTCGACGTGGCCGAGGACATCGTCCCGGCCGTCACCGCTTTGCTCGTCGACGTCGTCGCAGTGCCCTCGGTGGCCCGTGGCCGCGAGGTCGTCGCCGCCGACCCGCGTCTGCGCGCGGTCACCCCGGACGGCGTGCTCGTCGGCGCCGGCTGGGTCGCGGCAGGTTCCGGTGGCACGACTCCGGTGGAGCTCGGTGCCCGGATCGAGCGGGCCGAGGAGGACATCGTCCACCGCCGCAGTGAGCTCTCCGACCTTCAGGCCACCCTCGGTGGTGCGGGCCAGGCAGCCGAGGAACTGCGCACCGCCGCCGCCGGGGCGACTGCCGCTGTCCGCGAGCACCGGACCCGGCTGACCGCTGCCCGCCAGCGGCTGGAGGCCGCCGAGCGCACCGCAGCGCAGGCCGGACGCCAGTTGGAGAAGGCCGTCGCCCAGCGCGACGCCGCCGAGCAACGTCGCGAGGCACTGGACACCGAGGCCGATGAGGTCGCCGAGCGTCTCGACCGCATCGGCGTCGATGCGTCCGATCCGGACGGGGCGTCCGGTACCTCCGGGCAGGATGAGCCTTCCACCCAGGAACGCGACGCGACCGCCCAGGTGCTGACCCAGGCCCGGGCGATGGAGATGGAGGCGCGACTGTCGCTGCGCACCGCCGAGGAACGCGCCGGCAACCACCGTGGCCGGGCCGACGGTCTGCGCCGCCAGGCACGGCAGGACGCCGCGGCCCGGGACCAGTTCGAGAAGGCCGCCGTGAAGCGTCGGGCTGCACGGGAACGCGCTGAGGTCGTCGCCGCCCAGGCACGCCGGGTGGAACTGCGCATCCGGGACGCCCTGGACCGGGCCGAAGCAACCCGCAGCCGTACCGATGAGGCGCACCGCCAGTGGCAGGCGGCACTCAACGAGCGCAAGGACAAGGTCAACACCTTGACCCTGCGGTTGAACCACCTCACCGACACCTCCCACTCCGCGGAGATCGCCCGCAGCCAGGCGCAGCTGCGTATCGAGCAGGCGCTGGAGCAGGCGATGGACCAGCTGGGCATGAGTGCCGCCCAGCTGCTGGCGGAGGCCCCGGGCGAGGACTTCGACCGCGACGAGGCGGCGAAGGACCTCAAGGCCGCGGAGAAGTCGCTGCGTTCGCTGGGCAAGGTCAACCCGCTGGCGTTGGAGGAGTACACCGCCCTGGAGGAGCGCTACCGCTTCCTGGCCACCCAGCTCGATGATGTCGAGCGCGCCCGCACCGACCTGGAGGGGGTGATCCGGGACGTGGACGACACCATCCTCACCCTGTTCACCGAGGCCTGGAACGACGTCGAGGCGGAGTTCCCGAAGGTCTTCGACACCCTCTTCCCGGGCGGTGCCGGCCGGCTGGTGCTCACCGAACCCTCCGACATGCTGACCACCGGTATCGAGGTCGAGGCCCGGCCGCCGGGCAAGAAGGTCAAGCGACTGTCGTTGCTGTCCGGTGGCGAGAAGTCGTTGACCGCCCTGGCGTTGCTGGTGGCGATCTTCCGCGCCCGGCCCAGCCCGTTCTACGTCATGGACGAGGTCGAGGCCGCGCTGGACGATGTGAACCTGCGTCGGTTGATCGCCTTGTTCGAGGAACTGCGTGAGGATTCGCAGCTCATCGTGATCACCCACCAGAAGCCGACGATGGATGTCGCAAATGTGCTGTACGGTGTCACGATGCGTGGCGACGGGGTCACCAGGGTGATCTCCCAACGGATGCACCCGGTGTCTGCCGTCAGCGCGCCGTCGACCTAGAATAGTGACCCGTGAGCAACAGCCCGATCGCCGACCTGTCCGACAATCTTCTCGCCTGGGCATCCAGTGCGGAACTCGATCTGGCTGGCCGGTTGGGCCAGCTGCCTGTGGGGGAGGCGGACGATCCCGCTGAACCCGCAACCCCTGCCGTGTTCGTCGACCTCGACATCTCGGGGGACGAACTCGAAAGAACCACCACCTTCTACGGCACCTTCCTCTCCCGACAGATCACCGCCGGGGCGAAGGAGGACGACCTGCTACAGATGTGTCCCGCCCTGACAGCGACGACCCTGCTGTTCCGGGCCGCCCGACTGAATGTCGTCGGCGAACTGGAGTCGGAGTTCTGGTCCGGTCTGGGCCTGGAGCCGACCGCGGAGCGGGTTGAACTCGTCGACTTCCGGGGGATCCTCACCCGCGCCGGACTGGATCCGATGGACGATGCGGCCGCCGGCCCGGACGGTGACAAGGGTCGCCTGTTCGCCCATGTCGGTATCGCCACCGACTGGGTGCCGGAACTCATCGAGCTGATCGACTCCCGCCGTCTCGACGGCGATGCTCTGGACACCCCCGCCGAGGAGGCGGCCGCGGTGGTGGAGGTGCTGGCCGAGGAGTCGTTGCAGGCCGGGCCGTTGTGTGCGGCGATGCCGACGCTGGCCGCCCGACTGATCGCCCAGGTGGTGCAGGTGGTGCGCCTGGCCGCGGAGGCCCCGGACCACTGGCGCAACGCCTTGGCGGGCAACCCCGAGGTGACCATCCCTCCGCTGCTGCTGGAGGACGTTGTCGAGGAGCTGCGGGAGCGTCCGGCCGGTACGACCGCCCGTCGCCACCGGGTCGGCGTCGGCACCCGTGAGGACGAGCCGCGTCTGGCCCTGGAGCGGGCCCGGCAGCGGGTCGTCCTGCGTCTGCCGGAGCAGCCCTTGGACGTCCATCCCGACAACAGTGACAGCAGCGCCGACAGCGACAGCAGCGCCGACTCCGCCGACTCCGGCACTGCCAATACCGGCGATACCACCAGCACAGTGGACGAGGTGCGCTGGCACGTCGACATCGAGGGCCGGCCAGCGGGTTTCCGGACGCGCCGCTCCGAGGCGCCCGGCCGTCCGGTGACCAATATCCTGGACATCCCGGTGCGCCGTCCGATCCGTGAGATCGGCGTGCGCGACCTGACCCACGGTGAGTCCTGGGTTCTGCCGGTGGTCGACGAGGCTGATCCGGTCCTGGTCTTCTCCCGCCGCGGCAAGGACCTCACTGACCGAGTCTCGCTGCATCACACCCGGGTGCTGGTGGTCTGCCCGGAGGAGTCCACCGCGGTGGATGCGGTGCGCGACCGGGAGCTGCCGGTGCTCGGCGAGTGGCCGGTCAAGGCGTGGGACGGCTGGGTGATCCGCGACCTGGATCTCGCTGGTGCGGTGTCCTTGCACATCGACCGTCCCGGGGTGGCGCGTCCGGCGATGGGTATGGTGCGCTGTGTCGATGCCCGGCAGCGCGTGTGGTTCCGCGAGCCGGAGGACGTCCTGCCGGCCGTGCGCACCCTGGGTGGTCTGAAAGTGCACTCCTCGAGCCTGCAGGCGGTGTTCCCCGCGACCGTGTCCGGTGCCCCGGAGATGTGGTTCCTGTCGGTGAGCTCCTGGGCCGGCCCGGACGAGACCGGTGAGGAGGTCACCGAGGAGGAGCCGCTGGAGGTGCCGGCCGAGGGCGGCATGTTCGACGTCTTCGACCCGGAGGCCTACGACACCCCGTGGGTGGGCGAGTATTTGGTGCGGCTGCGTGGGCCGCGCAACGAGTCCTTCCGTCACGAGTTCGCCATCGTCGAGGGGCTGGACATCGAGGCCCCGGCGAGCCCCCGGTTGGGGCAGACCACCGGGCTGACCCCGGTGACGGTGAACCTGCACCCCGGCGACAAGCCGTTGTTCATCCCGCGGACGGTGGATGTCGCCGCCGCGGAGAAGTCGTTGCAGGTCATCGCGGAGACCGATGCCGGTGACGCACTGCCGCTGGTGGTGGAGCCGCCGCGGTTGCGGTTCCAGCTTCCGCTGGTCGGGGAGGACCCGCTGTGGCGTACCGAGGCGGTGACCGTCGCGGCGGTGTCGATCAACCCGTCGACCCGTTTCCGGATCCGTCCGGGCCTGCCGGTGGAGTCGCCGCGGCTGGTGATCCGGGACCGTCATGGTGCGCCGGTGCGCACCCTGCGCCTGGAGACGATCGACCAGATCACCTGGTCGGTGTCACTGTCCTCGGTGAAGGCCTCGTTGCCGCAGCTCACCGTGGGTTCCTGCGAGCTGGAGTTCGTCGCCGACGGACGCAGTCACAGTGTGCGTCTGGCGACCATGCACCCGATGGAGGAGCACAGCCTGTCGCTGGCGGATGATTCTGACGGCTCCACAGGCTCCACTCTGCGCATCACCCCGCCGGTGGACAGCCGGGCCTGGGTGTGGCCGCTGACTGCGCCGTGGCTGTCGGCCACGGAGATCTCCTTCGTCGGCGGGGTGGCCGAGTTGCCCGCCGATCTGGTGGCTGCCGGTGCACTGAGTGTGCAGCTGTTCAACTCCGACCGGTTCAGCCGACTGCACGCTGCCGCAGCCCCGGGCCCGCAGGCGCTGCGGGTGGAGGCCGAGGGTTACGCCCGTCCCGACGATGGTGGTCCGTGGACCCAGCTGGCGGCCTTTTTGGCAGGTGCCTCCGATGAGCTTCCACAGGGCACCGACGTGCTCACCGCACTGTGGGACGTTCTGGCCGGCTGGATGACCGGTGAGGCGACCGAGGAGGCGGGTGCGGCGATGCGTGCTGCACTGGCGCGTCACCCGCGGGAGGCACTGCGGGCGATGTCGCGGTCGCTGGTGCCGTCGTCGGACCGTCCGGCGCAGTTCATCCTGTCGGGCCTGGTGCATGCGTCATTGCGCGCCGATGCCCCGGACACCAGCCCCGGTGTCGCCTGGATCGCAGCACTGGAGACCCTCGGCGAGTTGGCCGCCACCGACGACGAGGACACCACGGCCCGCCGGGAGATCGGACGCCGACTGTCGGCGGTCGGCGGTGCGACGCTGTCGCAGACGGTGGAGAGCGGTCGGGACGCCACCCTGGAGACCTCCTGTATCGACGCCACCACCGTGCAGATCGCGCACCTGGCGCCGGAGCAGCAGGAGGCCCTGCTGGAGACCTTCTTCACTGGCTCACAGGTGGTGCCAGGTGCCCTGTCGGAGGAGAACACCCGACTGATCGCGGTGTTCGAGACCTTCCGGCACCGTGAGGAGCTCGGCCAGGTCCTCGCCGATCCGGGACTGTTGCGGGTGGCGCTGGCGCTGCTGCGTCGGATCCGCCAGACGAACCGGCAGCTCTACACCTCTGCCCGGGTGCGTTTCGACAAGCTCGACAACGTCGACACGGACAATCCGGACAACCGGTGGGCACTGACCCCGGTGATCAGCATGATCCTGGCGATCGCCGCACGGATGCACGCCCACGGACGGCTGGGTTCGCGCGGCCAGTTGGCCTCGGCGTACCCGGGGTGGGCCGAGCTCGCCAGGATCGTCCCGGACCTGGTCACCGGCGACCTGGTCGCCGCCGACGCCATGGTTCTCGGCGTGTTCGGCCCGGACGAGGTTGATGAGGAGGATCCGACGGACCCGGCCGATGCCGTGGTGGACGCGGTGATCCAGGACTGACGTGGTCCCCGGGGATACCCGGGGCTACTGGTTACCGGAGGTTGCTGCCCCCTCCCGGCACACGGTGGTGCCCTGATCTGATTCACTGGTGGGCATGGACCCGATTATCTGGATAGTCATAGCTGTTGTCGCGGTGCTCGTGATCGCGGCACTCCTGGTGATGCTCGGTATTCGCCGGGGTAAGCAGAAGGAGATCTCCTTCGAGAAGCCGGCCGAGCAGATCGAGGAGAAGAAGCCGACCTCCGGCAACTACCAGCCGCAGGGGGGATTCAACTTCAGCGCCGGCTCGGCCGGGGTGAAGGAGCCGGAGCTGCTCGACGGGCAGAAGCTCGACGAGCCGAAGACACCGGTGGTGCCTCCGGCGGCGACGCCCGAGCCTGCTCCGAAGCCAGCGCCGGAGCCCGAGAAGGAAGCGCCGTCTGCTCCGGAGGAGACTGCTGCGCCTGAGACGCCGGCTGAGCCGGAGGAGCCTGTCGCTCCGGAGGTACCGGAACCTGCGGTGACCCCGCCGACCCCGGAGCCTGCAGAAGAGCAGGAGCCGGAGGCTGAGGCCGAGCCGGAAGTACAGGCCGAGCCGGAAGTACAGGCCGAGCCGGAAGCAGAGACCGAGACCACCGAAGCTGCGGCGGAGCGGGAGGCTGTTGAGGTTGAGCCCGAGGCTGAGCCGGAGGCCGAAGCGGAGGTCGAGCCGGAGACTTCCGGGCCCGAGGCAGCAGCACCTGTCGTCACGCCGAAGCCCGCCCCGACTCCCGAGCCCGCTGCGGAGTCGGGGTCTGAGCCGGAGCCGGAGCAGGAACCTGAGGCCGACGCTGAACCCGCCCCCGAGTCCGGGCCCGAGGCCGAACCCGAGCCCGCAGCTGAGCCGGCACCGGCGAAGTCCGAGGACATCGCGCCGGTCGAGGGCCGTCTGGGCCGACTGCGTGGCAACCTGTCGAAGTCGCAGAACGTCATCGGACGCGGCGTCCTCGGTATTCTCTCCGCCGGCGACCTCGACGAGGACGCCTGGGAGGAGATCGAGGACACCCTGATCATGGCGGACCTCGGTACCAAGACCACTGTCGCCGTCGTCGAGAAGCTGCGCGACCGGATCGCCAACGAGGGCGTCGAGAGCGAGGCTCAGGCCCGTGCGATGCTGCGCGAGTGCCTCATCGAGGCGGCCCGACCGGACCTGGACCGCTCCATCCACGCCATGCCGTACGAGGGCAAGCCCGCCGTCATCATGGTCGTCGGTGTCAACGGCACCGGTAAGACCACCACCACCGGCAAGCTGTCCCGCGTGCTGGTGGGTATGGGCCACAGCGTCCTGCTCGGCGCGGCGGACACCTTCCGCGCCGCAGCCGCCGACCAGCTGGAGACCTGGGGACGCCGCGTCGGCGCGAACACGGTGCGTGGCGCCGAGGGCGCCGACCCCGCCTCCGTCGCCTTCGACGCCGTCGCCCGTGGTGTGGAGGACGGGGTGGACGTCGTCCTGGTCGACACTGCCGGACGTCTGCACACCTCTGTCGGCCTGATGGACCAGCTGGGCAAGGTCAAGCGTGTGGTCGAGAAGAAGGCCAAGGTCGACGAGGTCCTGCTGGTGCTCGATGCGACCGTCGGACAGAACGGCCTGGTCCAGGCCCGGATGTTCCGTGACGTCGTGGACATCACCGGTGTCGCACTGACCAAGCTGGACGGCACCGCCAAGGGCGGCATCGTCTTCCAGGTGCAGGAGGAGCTCGGTGTGCCGGTCAAGCTCGTCGGCCTGGGTGAGGGGGCCGACGATCTCGCCCCGTTCGAGGTCGAGGGCTTCGTGGACGCCCTGCTCGGCTGACCGCCGCGCGCCACAACAGCACAGAATCCCCCGGGGAATGTGACACATGGTTGTCACATTCCCCGGGGTTGTTCATTTTGCGGTAATGCACTTGTCGCACCAGGGGAAATTTCTCTCGCGTTGACTGCTGGGTATGAGAGGTCCGGCGCACGGGTCGGACACTTTCGTCATGTACGTCCCGTGAACATAGGAGAGTCAAGAGAAATGACACCCGAGGAAATGGTGGCAACCAGCGGAGATTCCGCCTGGATGCTGATGAGCGCAGCGCTGGTGCTGCTGATGACACCGGCGCTGGCGTTGTTCTACGGCGGAATGTCCCGCCAGAAGTCCGCCCTGAACATGATGATGATGTCTTTCGGCACCCTGGGGCTGATCGGCGTGATCTACGTGCTGTGGGGTTGGTCGATGTCCTACGGCACCGAGTCAGTGGCCGGCATCTTCTCCAACCCCTTCGAGTTCTTCGGTCTGAAGGACTCGATCACCGACGCTGACGGCAACTACATCGCCGGCGCCGAGGGGTACCCCAACATCATCGACATCGGCTTCCAGCTGACCTTCGCGGTGATCACCGTGGCGATCATCTCCGGCTCGTTGGCCAACCGCGTGAAGTTCTCCACCTGGCTCGTCTTCGCCGGCATCTGGGTCACCATCTGCTACTTCCCGATGGCCCACATGGTCTGGGGCGGCGGCCTGCTCGCCGACGGTGAGGACAGCCTGGCAGCCTGGATGTTCGGCACCGCCGTCGAGGACGGCGAGACCGTGGCGGCGATCACACCGATCGACTTCGCCGGTGGCACCGTCGTCCACATCAACGCCGGTGTGGCCGCCCTGGTCCTGGCACTGATCATCGGACGCTCCCGCACCTTCATGACCGCGGCCTCTCGCCCGCACAACCTGCCGCTGGTGATGCTCGGTGCAGCACTGCTGTGGTTCGGCTGGTTCGGCTTCAACGGTGGTTCCGCCTTCGGCGCCAATGGCGACGCCGGCCTGGCCTGGGTCAACACCACCGTCGCCACCTGTGCCGCCCTGCTGGGCTGGCTGCTGGTCGAGCGGCTGCGTGACGGCCACACCACCTCGCTGGGGGCGGCGTCCGGCATTGTCGCCGGTCTGGTGGCCGTGACCCCGGCCGCCGGCGACCTGACCCCGGTCACCGCGATCATCCTCGGTGCCATCGGTGGTGCCCTCGCCGCGGTGGGTGTGGGCCTGAAGTACCGCTTCAAGTTCGACGATTCCCTCGATGTCGTCGGCGTCCACCTCGTCGCCGGCCTGTGGGGCACCATGGGTATCGGCCTGCTGGCCACCGACCGTGGACTGCTCACCGGTGGTGGATCGGACGGTTTCAAGCTGTTCATCGTCCAGATCGTCATCGCCCTGGTTGCCGCACTCTACTGTGCCGTGTTCACCGCCCTGATCGCCCTCGCCCTGAAGTACACCATGGGCTGGCGTATCTCCGGTGCCGACGAGACCGCCGGTATCGACACCACCCAGCACGCCGAGGTCGCGTACTCCTACACCGACGAGAACGAGCAGGAGTTCGAGGAGGTCACCGACTTCGACGAGGCGCAGGACGCAGCCCACCGCTGACCTGATCGTCATCTCCCGACCTGCAGCGCATGTCAACTAGGTTGACGCGGGGGAAAGCGGGTACGGTGGGGAGGTCCGAGAATCATCTGCGAGGGAGTAGTTCCACAGTGTTTGAGTCCCTGTCCGACCGCCTGTCCGGTGCCCTGAAGGGGCTGCGTGGGAAAGGGCGGCTGACCGAGGCCGACATCAACGCCACCGCGCGTGAGATCCGGCTCGCACTCCTGGAGGCGGATGTCTCCCTGACCGTCGTCCGGGCGTTCATCAAGCGGGTCAAGGAGCGCGCCACCGGTGAGGCGGTGTCCGAGGCACTGAACCCGGCCCAGCAGGTCATCAAGATCGTCAACGAGGAGCTGCAGAACATCCTCGGTGGCGAGACCCGCCGGTTGAACCTGGCGAAGACCCCGCCGACGGTGATCATGCTCGCCGGTCTGCAGGGTGCCGGTAAGACCACGCTGGCCGGAAAGCTCGCCAAGCACCTCGAGTCCAAGGGGCACACCCCGATGCTGGTCGCCTGCGACCTGCAGCGTCCTGGCGCTGTCCAGCAGCTGCAGATCGTCGGCGAGCGGGCCGGCGTGCCGACCTTCGCGCCGGACCCCGGCACCTCGCTGGACTCCCTCGAGCACGAGATGGGCACCAGCCACGGTGACCCGGTCGCCGTGGCACAGGCCGGTATCGAGGAGGCCACCCGCGCCAAGCACGACGTGGTCATCATCGATACCGCGGGTCGCCTGGGTATCGACGAGGAGTTGATGACCCAGGCCCGCAACATCCGTGACGCGGTGAACCCGGACGAGGTTCTCTTCGTCATCGACGCGATGATCGGTCAGGACGCAGTCACCACCGCCGAGGCGTTCCGCGACGGTGTCGATTTCACGGGCGTGGTGCTCACCAAGCTCGACGGTGACGCCCGTGGTGGTGCGGCCCTGTCGATCCGTGAGGTCACCGGCAAGCCGATCATGTACGCCTCCACCGGTGAGAAGCTCGAGGACTTCGACGTCTTCCACCCGGACCGCATGGCGAACCGCATCCTGGGCATGGGTGACGTCCTCAGCCTCATCGAGCAGGCCGAGCAGGTCATGGACCAGAAGAAGGCCGAGGACTCCGCGGCCCGTATGGTCTCCGGCGAGCTGACGCTGGAGGACTTCCTGGATCAGATGATGATGATCCGGAGGATGGGGCCGCTGGGCAACGTCCTGAAGATGCTGCCTGGTGGCAAGCAGATGAACGACATGGCTGATCAGGTCGACGAGAAGCAGCTCGACCGGATCCAGGCGATCATCCGCGGCATGACCCCGGCGGAGCGGGAGGACCCGAACATCCTCAACGCCTCGCGGCGCAAGCGTATCGCCGGTGGTTCCGGTGTCACCGTGGCCGAGGTCAACCAGCTGGTCAACCGCTTCTTCGAGGCGAAGAAGATGATGGGCAAGATGGCCGGCCAGATGGGCATGGGCGGGATGAACCGTTCGGCGACGAAGAAGAAGCCGAAGGGACGCAAGGGCAAGAACGGCAAGCGTAAGCCCGCGAAGAAGGGCCCGTCGCAGCCGAAGATGCCGCAGGGGATGCCGGGGATGCCTGGCATGGGCGGCGGTATGCCGGGAATGCCGCAGGGGATGCCCGGTATGGGCGGCGGTATGCCGTCGATGGCTGACCTGAAGAAGATGCAGCAGCAGATGCCCGAGGGGTTCGAGAACGTCGACATGGGCAACCTTGACTTCGGCCAGGGTGGACGCAAGTAGTTCGTCCTACACCGCTCAGCTGATTTGGTCGGACGCCCTGCTGACCGGTATTGTCGAGCGGTCTGCGTAACACCGTTCCCGACCCCGGTCGGCCGGTGGTCACGCGCAGGATAAATCCAAGGGTTGAACCGGCCCGGCGTCCCACTGTGTTTCACGGTGATGGAACGGCGGGTGCCAGTACTGCCCGGTGACCATCAACAGAAAGAGGACAGACCATGGCTGTCAAGATCAAGCTCCAGCGGCTCGGCAAGATCCGCACCCCGCACTACCGCGTCGTCATCGCCGACGCCCGTACCCGCCGCTCCGGCGCCGTGATCGAGAACATCGGCACCTACGAGCCGAAGGCCGACCCCTCGGTCATCAAGATCGACTCCGAGCGCGCACAGTACTGGCTGGGCGTCGGCGCACAGCCGACCGAGCCCGTCCTCGCCCTGCTGAAGGTCACCGGTGACTGGCAGAAGGCCAAGGGCCTGCCGGGCGCCGAGGGCACCCTGAAGGTTGCAGAGCCGAAGGCTTCCAAGCTGGACCTGTTCAACGCTGCTCTGGCCGAGGCTGCCGACGCCCCGACCGCCGAGGCCATCACCGAGAAGAAGCGCAAGGCCAAGGAAGAGGCAGAGGCCAAGGCTGCTGCCGAGGCTGAGGCTGCCGAGAAGGCTGAGGCCAAGGCTGCCGAGGAGGCCGCTGAGGCTCCCGAGGCTGACTCCGAGTAGTCCGCTTCCCGGGGGGATGATCCCCGGCCCCGGCCCTCGGGGCCGGAACCACCACCCGCGACCCTGCACTGTCATCACCGACAGTGCAGGGTCGCGGGTTTTTGCGTGCGGGCTGCCCTTCTGCCTATTGGCCTGCCTATCCCCATACTGATTGTCTTACCCGTAGCCATGTCCATGTCGATTTTCGGGCCGTACGCCCGCCCCTACGCCCGCCCCTACGCCGCTCGACTCTGTGCCCACCCCCGCGCCGACACGCCCGCACGCACATGCGCCCTCAGCCTGCCTCTGCGCCCCCAGATCGCTCAGTTAGTGGCACGGAAAACCTGAATCGGGGGCGCAACGGCACAGAGGGAGTGGCCTCGAGCTGTAGTCCCCCGGGGCCCGCGTGGGGGTGCCCAATCGCCGTTTATGAATATGCAGGCAGCATTGCCGCTGTGTTACGGCATCATTTCCTGACCTGCTCCGGTAACCCTCAATTCTTAACATCCCAGGTCACGACGTGTGCGGTGGGTCACACATGTCACCAACGTGCAATATTCCTGTAACGGGCCGTGTAAAATCCTTCAAGTACATTTTCCACGAAGGGAGCACGATGGACGTCGACGTCACAGTCAAGGCCTTTTATGACCAGATCCTGCAGCGCAACGCAGGTGAGCCTGAGTTCCACCAGGCAGTCTCTGAGGTTCTGGACAGCCTCAAGCATGTGCTGGTGCAGGACCCGCACTACGCGGACAATGGCCTGATTCAGCGTCTGACCGAGCCCGAGCGCCAGATCATCTTCCGCGTTCCGTGGGTCGACGACCAGGGCAACGTCCACGTCAACCGCGGCTTCCGCGTCCAGTTCAACTCGGTGCTGGGCCCGTACAAGGGCGGCCTGCGTTTCCACCCCTCGGTCAACCTGGGCATCATCAAGTTCCTCGGCTTCGAGCAGATCTTCAAGAACTCGCTGACCGGCCTGCCCATCGGTGGCGGCAAGGGTGGTTCGGACTTCGACCCGAAGGGCCGCAGCGACATGGAGATCATGCGCTTCTGCCAGTCCTTCATGACGGAACTCCACCGCCACATCGGCGACAAGATGGACGTCCCCGCCGGTGACATCGGCGTCGGCGGCCGTGAGATCGGCTACCTCTTCGGCCAGTACCGTCGTATGACCGGTCGCCACGAGTCCGGCACGCTGACCGGTAAGGGCCTGAAGTGGGGCGGCTCGCTGGTCCGTACCGAGGCCACCGGCTACGGCTGCGTGTACTTCACCCAGGAGATGATGGGCGCCCGCGGTGAGAACCTCAGTGGTGCCAGGGTCATCGTTTCCGGTTCCGGCAACGTCGCCATCTACGCCGCACAGAAGGCCCAGGAGCTCGGTGCCACCGTCGTGGCCATGTCCGACTCCTCCGGCTACGTCACCACCCCCAACGGCGTCGACGTCGAGCTCATGCGTGAGATCAAGGAAGTCCGCCGCCAGCGTGTGTCCGACTACGCCAAGGAGGTCGACGGTGCGACCTTCCACAAGGACGGTTCCATCTGGACCGTCGAGGCCGACGTCGCCCTGCCGTGTGCCACCCAGAACGAGCTGGACGGTAAGGCTGCCGAGACCCTGGCCGGCAACGGTGTCAAGTACGTGGCCGAGGGTGCGAACATGCCCTGCACCCACGAGGCCGTCCAGATCTTCAGCAAGAACGGTGTCGACTTCGCCCCGGGCAAGGCCGCCAACGCCGGGGGTGTGGCCACCTCCGCCCTGGAGATGCAGCAGAACGCCTCGCGTGACTCCTGGTCCTTCGAGTACACCGACGGTCGCCTGCAGGACATCATGGGCAACATCTTCCGTACCACCGCAAAGACCGCGGAGCAGTACGGCATGGAGGGTGACTACGTGGTCGGTGCGAACATCGCCGGCTTCAAGAAGGTCGCCGATGCCATGTCCGCCCAGGGCGTGATCTAGGAAGCGTCCTCCTTCCGCAACCCCGCACGGTACCCACCGGGCGGGGTTTCGTCGTCACCTGCGCGCCCTGTCTCTTACCTGTCACCCACCGGCAGCACTGGTGGTATCTCGTATCTAGTACTCTCAGTGCCATGTCTGAGAACCAGCGTGACCAGCGCGACCAGCGCGACCAGCATGACCAGCCCGCCCAGGAGCTGCAGATCGGCCGGGTGATCAAGCCCCACGGAGTGCGTGGCGAACTGGTGGTCGACGCCACCACCGACGACCCGGACGGACGCTTCGCCGTCGGCGAGATCCTCACCGGCCGCCAGCGAGGCAAGGAGGTCACGCTGACCGTGGCAGCGGTGCGTCCTCACCAGGGGCGGCTGCTGGTCACCGTCGAGGAGGTCGCCGACCGAACCGCGGCGGAGTCAATGCGCGGCATGCGTTTCTTCGCCCAGCCGGTGTTCGACGACGAGGACGACGGGTACTACGACCACGAGCTCATCGGGCTGCGCGTGTTGGACTGCGGCCAGATCGACGAGGCCACCGCCACCGCCCGTGCCTATGAGGGGCAGGAGCCTGAACCGGTGGACATCGGAGAGATCACCGGTGTCGAGCACGGCCCGGCGGGAACGGTGCTGCAGGTCGCCGTCGATGCCGACGCCGAGCTTCCCACCGCAGGTGGGGAGGTGCTGATCCCCTTCAGGCACGCCATCGTGCCGATCGTGGACCTCGACAACGAGGCCGTGGTGGTGACCCCGCCGGAGGGGCTGCTGGAACTGGGCTGACCGGCGGGTAGGATCAGCAGCCATGCGACTGGACGTGGTCACCATCTTCCCCGAGTACCTGGACCCGCTGCGGCACGCCCTGTTGGGACGCGCCATCGAGCGGGGGATTCTGCAGGTCGGTGTGCATGACCTGCGGTCGTGGGCGCACGACGTCCACAAGGCCGTCGACGACACCCCCTACGGCGGGGGCCCGGGCATGGTGATGAAGCCGTCGGTGTGGGGGCCGGCCCTGGACGATGTCGCCGCGCTGACCGGCCCCGCGGCGACGGGGGATTCGCTGCAGAGTGCTCAGCCGCACCGTCCTGCCGCCACCGGTCAGGACGCACCGGACACGCAGGACGCACCGGCCGCGCCGGATGCGAGCGCGTTGCCGCTGCTCATCGTGCCCACCCCGGCGGGGGAACCGTTCACCCAGGCGATGGCCGAGCGGTGGTCGACCGAGGAACGGCTGGTCTTCGCCTGCGGCCGCTACGAGGGAATCGACCAGCGTGTTTTCGAGGACGCCGGCGCCCGGTACCGGGTCCAGGAGGTGTCGCTGGGTGACTACGTGCTCATCGGTGGTGAGGTTGCTGTGCTGGTGATGGCCGAAGCTGTTGTCCGGCTGGTCCCCGGTGTGCTCGGTAACCGGCGTAGCCACGAGGAGGATTCCTTCCAGGACGGCCTGTTGGAGGGCCCCAGCTACACCAAGCCGCGCGTCTGGCGTGAACTGGAGGTCCCCCCGGTGCTGCTCTCCGGGGACCATGCGAAGGTCGACCGCTGGCGTCGGGACCAGTCACTGCTGCGGACGGCCGAGCGTCGCCCGGAGTTGCTGGCGGCCCTGGAGCAGGACGGGCAGTTGAGTGCCCGCGATCGTGAGGTCGTGCCCGGGGAGTAGTGCCCGGGAGTAATTGTGGGGGAGGAGTACCCGGGAGAGTTTCCGGGCGGGGTAGCGGGAGAACCGCCCAGGAAGCTACCGTGACCTGGGGTGACGTCGGTTATCCACAGTAGGGGGGTTATCCACCGCGTCCTGGGCTTTTGTCTTTCGCGGTGGGGTGGCGCCGGGTACGTGCGGGATAGGGTGACATCCACCTGCCGGCGAGGGGCCGGTGGTGGGGACAAGCACTGAGGGACAAGCACTGAGGGGAGAGTGGCACACGATGGCGACGACTGAGCGTCTCGACAGCCCGACGATCGAGGAACTGATGGTCTATCCGTTCAACCGGATTGAGCTGCGGATGGCCGAGTCGGGGGTGAAGCACAGGTCGGCGGCGGAACGCGATGCGATCGCCGAGATGGTCAGGACCCGCGGTGCGGCCTACGCCGCCCGGTTCCGGCACGCTGCGGAACTGTCCTGGCGGATGCCGGAGATGTACTGGACGGCCCAGGACGACGGACGGATGACGATCGACCACATGGACGCCATCTGGCGTCGCATGGACCGGCACACGGGGCTGCGCGAGCAGATCGAGCGTCGGGAGCGGCGGCGTCGTCAGTTGCGGGCGGAACTCGCTGCGTCCGCAGGCACGGAGAAGCCGGGCGGCCGTGGTGGCCCCGACCACCATTCCGTCTGTGAGCCCGACTACGGCCCTGACTACAGCGGCGACTACCGGGAGGCGCCCGACCGGTGGCAGTCGCGGTTCCCGGAGGCGGAGAGTGCCTACAGCACCTCGGCGGACACGATGGTGGAGCGTGCGGTGGTGGAGTGGCTGCGGGAGTGCCCCCACCGGTTGATCACCGTCACCGGGTCGGGGTCGATGCGTCCGCGCTCCACCGTGACGATCCACCGGCTGCGCGACGTGGTGGACACCGCGGTCGAGGAGAACCTCGAGATGCACCGCCGCTTCGATGACGAGGACAATGAGGACGGACGCGACAGCCACAATGACGACAACGACGAGGGCGGCTACCCCGGGCCGGTGGTCGCCGCACCCTTCTGAACGGCGGCACGATACCATCGTCCGAATGAGTGGATCTTCCGTCGACACCGACCTCATTCGTACCCTGACCCGGGAGCTGGGCATCGGGGCAGAGCAGGTGACTGCCACCGTCCGACTGCTGGACGAGGGCAACACCGTGCCGTTCATCGCCCGCTACCGCAAGGAGGTCACCGGCGGGCTGGACGACTCGCAACTGCGCACCCTGGAGACCCGGCTGCGCTACCTGCGGGAACTTGCCGAGCGTAAGTCCAGCGTGCTGGCCTCCATCGAGGAACAGGGCAAGCTCACCGATGAGCTACGCGACCTGATCCTGGGCTGTGAGACCAAGGCGCGCCTGGAGGACCTGTACCTGCCGTTCAAGTCCACCCGCCGGACCAAGGCGACGATCGCCCGCGAGGCGGGCCTGGAGCCACTGGTCGACACACTGCTCGGCGACTGCACCACCGACCCCGCCGAGCTGGCGGCGTCCTACATCACCGAGGGATTCGACGACGCCAAGGCAGTGCTCGCCGGTGCCCGTGCGATCGTCCTGGAGGGTATCTCCACCGACGCCGATCTCGTCGGTGAGGTGCGCGAGCGCTTCTTCACCACCGGTGCGATGACCGCCGGGGTCGTCGAGGGCAAGGAGAACTCCGCTGAGGCACAGAAGTACCGGGACTACTTCGATTTCTCCGAACCCTTCACCACGCTGCCGTCCCACCGGATCCTGGCCCTGCTGCGCGGTGAGTCCGAAGGCGTCCTCCAGCTGACCCTGGACGCCGGCGAGGACGAGATCTACCAGGGCATGATCGCCGTGGCCCGCGGCCTGGAGCCGAAGGGGGACGCCGCCGACACGTTCCGTGCCGAGTGCGCCCGGTTCGGCTGGCGCACCAAGCTGCAGGTCTCCTCCGGGGTGGACGTGCGGATGCGGCTGAAGGAGCGTGCCGATGAAGCCGCGGTGGACGTCTTCGCCCGCAACCTGCATGACCTGCTGCTCGCCGCCCCCGCCGGCCAGCGCGCGACACTGGGCCTGGACCCCGGCTACCGCAACGGTGTGAAGTGTGCGGCCGTCGATCCGACCGGCAAGGTCCTCGACACCGTCGTCATCTACCCGCACCAGCCGCAGAACCAGTGGGACAAGTCCGTCGACATCCTCGCCCGGATCTGTGCGAAGAATGGCGTCGACCTCATGGCCGTGGGCAACGGCACCGCGTCCCGTGAGACCGAGAAGCTGGCCCGGGAGATCTCGGAGAAGGTCTCCGCCGCCACCGGTCAGCGTCCTACCCCGGTGATCGTCAGCGAGGCCGGTGCGTCGGTGTACTCCGCCTCCGAACTCGCCGCCGAGGAGTTCCCCGACATGGATGTCTCGCTGCGTGGTGCGGTGTCCATCGCCCGCCGGCTGCAGGACCCGCTGGCCGAGCTGGTCAAGATCGACCCGAAGTCCATCGGCGTGGGCCAGTACCAGCATGACGTCAACCAGGCGATGCTGGCCTCCGGGCTGGACTCGGTGGTGGAGGACGCGGTGAACTCCGTCGGGGTGGACGTCAACACCGCCTCGGTGCCGTTGCTGCGCCGGGTCGCCGGAGTGTCGGCCACGCTGGCGGAGAACATCGTGCGCCACCGGGAGGACAATGGGGCGTTCGCCACCCGTCGTCAGCTCAAGGACGTCCCCCGTCTCGGGCCGAAGGCCTTCGAGCAGTGCGCCGGCTTCCTGCGCATCCAGGGTGGCGAGGATCCGTTGGACGCCTCGGCGGTGCACCCGGAGTCCTACCCACTGGTGCGTCGGATCACCGCGGCGGCCGGGGTGCCGGTGGCTGACCTGGTGGGTAACCGGCGCGTCCTGCAGGGGCTGAACCCCCGCGACTTCGCCGACGACACTTTCGGCGTGCCCACCGTCACCGATGTGCTCGCCGAGTTGGACAAGCCCGGCCGTGACCCTCGCCCGGAGTTCAAGACCGCCGCCCTGGCGGAGGGGATCAACAAGGTCTCCGACCTGACCCCCGGCATGGTGCTGGAGGGTACGGTGACCAATGTGGCGGCGTTCGGTGCCTTCGTGGACGTCGGAGTGCATCAGGACGGCCTGGTGCATGTCTCGGCGATGTCCGACAAGTTCGTCTCGGACCCGCATGACGTGGTCAGCTCCGGCCAGGTGGTCAAGGTCAAGGTGATGGAGGTCGATGTCGAGCGCCAGCGCATCGGGCTGTCGTTGCGGCTGAACGACGAGCCCGGCCAGGGCAGGTCCGGCTCCACGGGGGAGCGCGGCAACGGCGGTCGGGAGGGCAGCGGTAGGCGCGGCGGTAACCGGAACGATGGTCGCGGCGGTAACAACGGCAACCGTGGCGGTAACCGGAACGGGAAGCCCGGCGGCCGGAACTCCGGCCGTGACGGCGGCACCAACTCCGGCAACAACAGTGGGGCCGCAGCGTCCGGCTCGATGGCCGACGCCCTCAAGCGTGCCGGGTTTGGTCGCTGAGTCGATCCACTGGCATAATGGCCGGGTTGCGGATGTGTCGTCCACATGACGTCATGTGCAGTGGGCGAGGCCACGTTCGCGAATACAGCAACAATTGAATGGTGTGGGCACGAACGCACTGGGACCATCGTTGACGAGGGTAGCCGGTGTGAGTCCTCTGTCCGATCGAACATGAAGCAAGGAATACACAATGCACTATCTCGACAAGGTCGATGCCGCACAGCTGCGCGACGACATCCCCGAATTCCGCGCCGGTGACACCGTTGACGTCCACGTCAAGGTCATCGAGGGCACCAAGAGCCGTATCCAGGTGTTCCGTGGCGTCGTGATCCGTCGTCAGAACTCCGGCATCCGCGAGACCTTCACCGTCCGCAAGATCTCCTTCGGCGTCGGCGTGGAGCGTACCTTCCCGGTGCACTCCCCGAACATCGACCACATCGATGTCCTGACCCGCGGCAAGGTGCGTCGTGCCAAGCTGTACTACCTGCGCGACCTGCGCGGCAAGGCTGCCAAGATCAAGGAAAAGCGCTGACACCAGCGCCCTTGAGGCACACCAACCCCCGTCCGGCACCACGGTGCCGGTCGGGGGTTTCTTGTTTTTTGCGGTGCCGGTACCCGCATCTCAATTTTCCCGAACCAAGTCCGGTGGGTGGAAGCGCAGTGTAACCTGACCCTATGTCAGAGTTTTTGCGGAGGGTATCTCCGAGTGGTCGGTCCCGGACAGCTGCAGCGTCAGCGACGGCAGCGGTCTCAGCGCCGGTGACCAGGACGATGTCGGGGACCGCCGTCGCCGTGGTGACCGCCCTGGCTGCTGCGGTGGCCACCTTGGCGCCGGCGATGACGGGTGCGGCGGCCGACACCCCTGCGTCCTGCGAGGCCTACAAAAGTCCGCGGTGAGCTGCAAGGTCTATTCACCGTCGATGGACCGGCACATCCCCGTGGTGGTCAAGCCGGCGAAGACCGCCGGCAACAACAAGGTCATCCAGTTCCTCGATGGTATCGACGGGGGCGACGGCTGGAGCGCCCGGTCAATCAACTACGTCGACGATGACGACGCCACCATCGTCTTCCCCGCGGCCGACCCCCGCTCTTTCTGGGTCGACTGGGACAATCCGGCGCCCGGCGGCAAGGAGATGAAGTACGAGACCTTCATGACCCAGGAGCTGCCCGCCTACCTCGAGAAGGAGTTCGGGGTGGAGAACGGCGGCCGGGACCGCACCGGCATCGTGGGATTGAGCATGGGCGCCTACTCCGCGGTGAACCTAGCGTCGAGGAACCCGGGGATGTACCGGTCCGTCCTGGCACTCAGTGGCTTCTACAACAGTGAGTCACTTTCCGGGCGGATCTCCATCGACGGTACCGCCCTGACCCATGGCGAGGTCAACGATGGACAGCCGTGGCAGAGCGAGGCCTCCCGCCGCGCCAACAACCCCTGGGCCAACGTGGACAAGCTCGACATGCCGGTGCACATGACGGTGTCGACGGGCATCCCGGACCCGCGCAGCAACTATCCGCTGGGCACCACCGTCAACGGTGCGCTGATCGAGACCGGCAGTCTGGGGGCGACGGTCGCCTGGGACCTGTGGAGCATGCTGCACGGCAAGAACAATGTGCACGTGACCTATGTGCCGGTGGGTATCCACGCCTACGACACCTGGATCAACGCCGCCTTCCGTGACCAGAAGCTCTACTGGAAGTTCAACCGATTCTGATGATTCTCTGAGGTTGACCTGCAGAGATCCTGCAGAGGTCCTGGGGGACCCGTCGGGGTTCGGGGAGCCCCGCGGGGTGCTGGTAACCTCTGACCACGTGAGTGAACCGAACTATCCCGCCGACGACCGGTCCGCAGCCCCTGCGGACCGCCCTCTCACCGAGAGGGAGAAGGTGGCTGCGCGCCGGGAGGAGGCCGAGCAGGCCCAGGCGTCGCGTCGGACGTACCCGTGGTGGGTTGAGTTCCCGATCATCCTGGTCATCGCGCTGCTGCTGCTGGCCCTGTTCAATTCTTTCGTCGGCCGGCCCTACCTGATCCCTTCGGAGTCGATGGAGCCGACGCTGCACGGCTGTGAGGACTGCGAGGGTGACCGGATCTTCGTCAACAAGTTGTCGTACAGTTTCGGCGGCGAGCCGGAACCGGGGGACGTGGTCGTTTTCACCGGCCCGGAGTCCTGGAACGACCAGTATGTCTCGCAGCGCTCCGACAACAGCGTGCTACGTGGGCTGCAGACCGGCCTGTCCTATATCGGCATCCTCGCACCGGACGAGAACGCACTGGTGAAGCGGGTCATCGCCACCGGCGGTCAGACGGTGCAGTGCCAGGCCGGTGACCCTGGGGTGATGGTCGACGGCGAGAAGGTCGATGATTCCTACACCCAGCAGCCGCTGACCTACAAGGTCGATCCGATGACCGGGTCGGATGCCTGCCAGGGCGCCTACTTCGGCCCGGTGACCGTGCCGGAGGGCCACCTGTGGGTCATGGGCGACAACCGCACGAACTCCGGTGATTCCCGGTTCCACCTGGGTGACGAGCTCCAGGGCACGATCCCGGAGGAGAACGTGGTCGGCAAGGTCACCGCGAAGATCTGGCCGTTGAGCAGGATCGGCGGGGTGGATTCCCCGGACATCCAGTAGCAGGTGGGTGATGGTGGCTGCGGGAGTTGAGGACGCCGCGGACGGCGAGCACGCCGGGCACGGCAGGCGTCCGGTGCGGACGATGCCGCACGGGCGGACCCTGGAATGGGCGGCGCACCGCGCCGGCCTCGGCCCGGTCGCCGGTGTCGACGAGGCAGGACGCGGCGCGTGCTGTGGCCCGGTGACCATCGCCGCCTGCATCCTGCCGCCGGGACCGCTGCCTGAGCTGGAGGGCTTGACCGACTCCAAGAAACTCAGCCCGTCACGCCGGGAGTACTTCTACGATCAGGTGTTGTCGGTGGCGGTGGACTGGGCGGTGGTGAATGTCCCGCCGTCCTACGTGGACATGTGGGGGATCCAGCACGCCAACCTGGGGGGAATGCGTCGGGCGGTCGCCAAACTGGATGTGCGCCCCGGATACGTGCTCACCGATGCGATGCGGGTCGAGGGCTTGCCCGTCCCGCACCTCCCGGTGCTCAAGGGTGACCTGGTCAGCCGGTGTATCTCGGCGGCGAGCGTGCTGGCGAAGGTGACCCGTGACCGTGCGATGGTGGAGTTGGATGCCACCTACCCCGGCTACGGGCTGGCCGGACACAAGGGTTATGGCACCGCGTCTCACATGGAGTCGGTGAGTCTGCAGGGTGGCACGCCCGAGCACCGTTACACTTACTCCAACGTGGCCGCCGCCCATGCGCGGTGGTGCGAACAGCAGAAGTAGAAGAGCCAGAGTCAGAGTCAGAGTCGATGTTGAGGGAGATGACCAGCAACCGTGAGCGCGGAGGAGCTTGAGGACTTCGAGGCGAACGTGGAGCTCTCCATGTACCGCGAGTACCGGGACGTGGTCAGCCAGTTCAGCTATGTCGTGGAGACCGAACGACGCTTCTACCTGGCCAACGCCGTGGAGTTGATTCCGAAGAATGCCGACGGCGAGGTCTACTACGAGGTGCGGATGTCGGACGCCTGGGTGTGGGACATGTACCGTCCGGCCCGGTTCGTGCGCTATGTCCGGGTGATTACCTACAAGGACGTCAACATCGAGGAACTCGACAAGCCTGACCTGCGGATTCCCGACTAGTTCCGGGTTATCCACACAGGTCGGGTTATCCACACCGTCCTGGGCGAATGCCGTTGTCGTCGGCTGGCGCGCGCGTTGGCCATGCCAGTGTTCTGGGGTATGACCCAGAAAAGTACGCAGAACAACACGCAGGGTAAACGCAATCTCCGGGATGTCGGGGCCCGTGGGGAGGACGAGGCCGCGGCCTACTTCGAGGACCTCGGCTACCGGCTGCTCGCCCGGAACTTCTACACCGCCCGGGGTGAGGTCGATATCGTCCTGCACGCCCCGGCCGACCAGACTCCCTCCACCGTGGTATTCGTCGAGGTCAAGTGGCGGGTCGATGATCGCCACGGCACTGGGGCGGAGGCGGTCACCGTGGCGAAGCTCAATGCGATGCGCCATGCCGCGACCCGCTGGCTGGAGAAGAACCCGGAGCATCGTGCCCCGCAGGTCCGCTTCGACGTCCTGGACATCACCGCCGGGGAGATCACCCACTACGAGGGGGTCGAGTGGTGAACACCGTGGGGGAGCGGTCGCCGGTGCGGGTGGGGCAGGCCACCGGTGTCGCACTGTCGGGGATCAGTGGGATCCCGGTGCTGGTGGAGTGTGACATCAGTCGGGGGTTGCCGGGGATGAGCATCGTGGGGTTGGGGGACACCGCGGTGGTCCAGGCCCGTGACCGGGTGCGTTCGGCGATGATCAACAGTGGCCTGGAGTGGCCGAAGTCCCGGGTGGTGATGAGCCTGTCGCCGGCGTCGGTGCCGAAGAGCGGGTCGGGGTTCGATCTGCCGATGGTGCTGGCGATCCTGGTGGCCCAGGGCAGGGTACGCACCAGCGAGGTGGCGGAGTTGGTGGTCATCGGGGAATTGGGGTTGGACGGGACGGTCCGGCCGGTCGATGGCGTGTTGCCGATGGTGTTGGCGGCGCGTCAGCAGGGGTGTCGTCGGGCGGCGGTACCGGTGGGGATGGTCACCGAGGCACAGCGTGTCGCCGGGGTGGAGGTGGTGGGGTTGTCACACCTGCGGGAGCTGCTGCCGTGGATCCGGGAGGGGTGGGTACCGCAGGCATTGTCGGAGGACCGGGACGACGGGCAGGACGGTACGGCTGCGCGTCCCACGCAGTTGGCCGCCTTCGCTGGTCCCTCGGCAGCTGTCGGGTCACCGGCCGCTAATACCTCGACTACGGCTTCCACTACGACCTCCACTGCACCTCTCGGCGGGAACCGGCCGGTCGCCGGTGACCTCGCCGATGTGCTGGGCCAGCAGGAGGCCCGACGCGGTCTCGAGGTCGCCGCCGCCGGCGGACACCACCTGTGGCTCACCGGCCCACCCGGCTCCGGCAAGTCCATGTTGGCCGAGCGGTTGCCCGGGATCATGCCGGGCCTCGACGACGATGAGCAGTTGGAGACCGCGGCGGTGCATTCGGTGGCCGGCAACCGCGGGCAGCTGGACGCGGTGTGGCAAGGGGTGCGTCCATTCGTCGCCCCGCACCATTCGGTCAGTCCGGCGGCCTTGACTGGCGGGGGTTCGGGCAGGATACGTCCAGGGGCGGTGAGCCTGGCACACAACGGGGTGCTCTTCATCGACGAGGCCCCGGAGGTTGCCACAGGGACCCTGGAACTGTTGCGCACGCCGATGGAGACCGGCCGGATCGAGGTGATGCGGCACCGGGGCACCGTGGTGTTCCCGGCCCGTTTCCAGCTGGTGTTCGCCTCGAACCCGTGTCCGTGCGGGGCCGGGGACGTGCGCGACTGCCGGTGCCGGGGTGGGGTGCGCGACCGTTATCTGCAGCGGCTGTCCGGACCCTTGCTGGACCGGGTGGACGTGTGCGTGCGCACCACCGGCAACCAGCTCGCCGATCTCAGTGGGGGCGCTGGGGCTGATGGTGGGGAGTCGAGTGCGACGGTGGCCGAGCGGGTGCATGCCGCCCGGGACCGTTCCCGGTACCGGTGGCGCTCGTCGGACCAGGTGGTCGGCGCCGGCATCAATGCGACGGTGCCGGGCACCGTCCTGCGCCGCGATTTTCCCGCGCAGGACGCCGCGATGGCGGTGCTGCAGGAGAAACTGCGGGCCGGGGCAGTGTCGCAGCGGGGTGTGGACCGTACGCTGCGGGTGGCGTGGACCTTGGCCGATCTGGGCCAGGTGGCACAGCCCGGGGTGGCGGAAGTGATGGACTCACTGGAGTTCTTCACCGGGACCGTGGAGACTGGAAGGGACGTGGCATGACCGGGGGAGACAGCGTGGGGATGAACGGGGACAGCGACCGCAGCCGGATCAGGGCGTGGATCTACCTGCGCCGGGTGGTCGAGGCCTCGTCGGTGGGGGTCCTGGACTGTCTCTGGCCCGACGGGGATTCCTCACAGCCGGCGGATGTGGAGCGTCTCGCGGGGATGATCAGTCGCTCGGATCCGGCACTGCCGCAGCAGGTGCTGCAGTCGACGACGGGACGCAGCCAGGCGGACCCGGTCGTCGACGATGACTGGGCCCGACGCCACGGCTGGCGACTGATCACCCCGGATGACCCCGAGTGGCCGCGCGAGATCCTGGAGGAGGCCTTCATGATGATCGATGGTGATGTTGCCGTCGACGGGGTGCGGGGCCAGGCCGCCCAGCCGTTCGCGCTCTGGGCCACCGGGGAGGGGACGTTGGACGCCCTGGTGCAGCGCAGTGTCGCGATGGTCGGCACCCGCTCGGCGACGTCGTACGGGCGGGAGGTGACCCACGAGATGGCCGGTGAGTTGGCCACCGCCGGGTACACGGTGGTCTCCGGCGGGGCGCTGGGGATCGACACCGCAGCCCACCGTGGGGCCCTCGACACCGGCGGGTCGACGGCGGTGGTGATGGCCAACGGGCCCGGGGTGGCCTATCCGACGGCGAATGCCCGACTGTTCGCCGCGGCGGCGACCACGGGTCTGGTGGTGACGGAGTACCCGCCGTTGCAGCGTCCGGCCCGGCACCGGTTCCTGACCCGCAACCGGCTGGTCGCCGCAATGACCCAAGGCACGGTGCTGCTGGCCGCCGGTTACCGCTCCGGGGCGGTGAACACCGCCAACTGGGCCGACCAGATGGTCAAACCGGTGATGGTCCTGCCCGGCCCGGTGACCTTGGCGGAGTACATCGGCTGCCACAAGCGGATCCGTGACGGGGCGGGGATCCTCGTCACCCGGGCGTTGGACGTCCGGGAAGTCCTCGAACCCCTGGGCGTGGTCGACACCGACCGTCAGCTCAGCCTGGACTGCGCGCCGAGCCCGGTGCAGCTGCTCACCCAGCAGCAGCTGAAGGTCTACGACTGCTGCGGTCTGCCCGATGACGGTGCTGTCGGAGTGGGATCAGCTGCCGGGGCAGGCCCGGCACAGGGGGAGCCTGAGCAGATCGCCAGGGAGACGGCGATGCCGGTCACCGAGGTGGTGCGGATCATCGGCGAGCTCGAAAACGTCGGTCTCGCCGTCCGCGACGGGGCGCGGTGGGTGAAGGTCCGGACGTGATCGTCGGGCTAGACTCGAGGCCATGGAACGTGATCCCGCACCGGGCGCCCCCACGCCGGACGCTGAGGCACACTCGGCGGTGGAGTCGGCGATCGACGGCTACCTGTCCTACCTGGAACTGGTGAAGGGCCGCTCGGCGAACACCGTGCGCGCCTACGGTCGTGACCTGCGTTCGGCGTGCGAGGGGTTGACGAAGGTCAACGAATTCACCCTGGAGCGGGGTCGTGACGTGCTGGACTGGGCGATCGAGTCCGGGGCGTCCCGGTCGTCGGTCGCCCGGCTGGTGTCGAGCATGCGGGGGTTCGGCGGGTGGCTGAGCCACACCGGCCAGGTGCCGGTGAACCCGGTGTCCGGGCTGCAGGCACCGAAAGCGTCGAAGAACCTGCCCCGGGTGCTGCACAGCGAACAGGCCGAGGCTGTGCTGGAGTTGGCCCGCCGTCGGGCCGCGGCCGCTGGTGGCCGGGATGGCACTGCTGATCGGGACGGCACGCAAACCGGCACGGACACCGACGCCGAGTCTGGAGCAGCCCCTGCGGCTGACCCTGCAACCGACCCGGCGGCTGACCCTGCGACCCATGCCCTGGCGGTCCGGGACTGGGCGATGCTCGAACTGCTCTACGCCACCGGGATCCGCGTCTCCGAGTTGTGCGGCGCTGACCTGCAGGACCTGGGTGACCGGGAACTCCGGGTGACCGGTAAGGGAGACAAGACCCGCGTCGTGCCCTTCGGGCCGACCGCCCAGCGCGCCCTCGACGCCTGGATCGACGTCCGGCACCTCCTCCGCGCCCCCGCGAACAGGTCCGACTCCGGACGCACCGCTCTCTTCGTGGGGCGCCGGGGAGGACGCATCGACCAACGACGGGTGCGTGAACTCGTCCACGCCGCCTCCCGGGACGCCGGCGTGCCCGGGATCTCCCCGCACGGCCTGCGTCACTCCGCGGCCACGGCGGTACTGGAAGGCGGGGCGGACCTGCGGGTGGTGCAGGAACTTCTGGGGCACTCGTCGATGCAGACCACGCAGATCTACACCCATGTCGGCGCCGAGCGTCTCCGGGCGGTCTACCGGATGGCCCACCCCAGGTCAGGCTCCCAGGAGTAGCGGAGAAGGTCCGGCGACCTGCGTCGAAGGTGTGGTCAACGACTGGCCGAAACGCCCAGCCTCCCAGGGAAGTGAAATTAGGGGCCGAGGCCATCGGGGAGCGGGGGAGCGTCGCGTCGGCTCAGTCCCACAACCGGACGCGCAGGCTACCGAGCAGCGTCATCGGGTCGATGTAGTTGTCGTCCAGCCGGGCACCCCAGGACAGTCCGGGTTCGCGCCGGGCGGTTTCCGGAAGCGTCGCGGCATCGGCGAGCCTGCCGAGCACCTGGCCGCGGGACACGCTGTCACCCTGGGACACCCCCGCCAGTACCGGCTCATAGGTGGTGATCAGAGCGTCACCGTGGTCGATCGAGACCACCGGGGTGCCGGCGACCACTCCGGCGAACCGGATCGTCCCGGCACCACTGGCCCGGACAGGTGAGCCGGGCCGGGCATCCAGGTCCACGCCGCGGTGACCGGGCAACCAGTTGTCCTCCGGGATGTCGGCGGCGCGCACCACGTCGCCGTCGACCGGGCGCAGATGGGTCCGGGGCACAGCCGTCGGGCTGGACGCTGTGGCGATGAGACCTGCATCAGCGGCGCGGGCGCCCGCGACGGTTCCCGGTGAGACTGTGCCCGGGTCGAGCAGCACCGCTGCCGTCATCGCCGCCGCCAGTGCTGCCCGTGCTGCCCGTGCTGCCCGTGCCGCCCGTGCCGCCCGCACCCCTCGCATTCCCGGCGTCCGTCCCCTCGAACTCTTCTGGTCCATGACCCTGATTTTCCGGCACTGACGGGCGACCTCACCAGGGGCTTCTCCAGAATGTGGATGACACGCCGAGGACGCCGTTCCGAGGCAGGGAAACCCGTGCCGAAGTTGTCCACACTCCAGGGGTGCTCCAGTTGTGCATCTTCGCTGCGCACGGTAGGGTTCCGTACTGCAGTATGTCTGCCCGTCAGGTGCCGACACTCAGGTCGGGGTCACCGTCACCGAAGCCAGTTCTCCGGAGACTGCCCCGCCACGCCGATGAAAGCGCAGGTACACGCCTCGTGCGTCGCCGTCGGTGAGGAGTCGTCGATCACACGTGCCGGGTGGTCAGCACTGACATCGCGTAGGTAAAGCGTGATCCGAACATGTGGCCCGTCCGTCAACGGTCCCCGAACTCGACGAGAGATACGGGGTTACTGGGCGGGGACAACCCAGGATGCCTGCCAGGACGACCGATCAATCGAGGACATCTCGGCAAGTCGGCCGTAAGAAGAACCGTCAACCTGAACTTTTGAAAGCGAGGAAGGGGAGAGGCGCACCAGATTCCGCAGATCGGAATCGACTCGAGACCGACCAGGTACCGACCGGTACCGCCCCGGTGTCGAGAAGGTGAATCCCGCGAACTCCCCTGAAATATCATGGCTGTTGTCACCATGCGCGAACTGCTGGACGCCGGCGTCCACTTCGGTCACCAGACCCGTCGTTGGAACCCGAAGATGAAGCGTTTCATCTTCACCGACCGTAACGGCATCTACATCATCGACCTGCAGCAGACTCTGACCTTCATCGACGAGGCCTACGAGTTCGTCAAGGAGACCGTCGCCCACGGCGGAAACGTCCTGTACGTCGGCACCAAGAAGCAGGCCCAGGAGGCCATCGCCACCGAGGCCGAGCGCGTCGGTATGCCCTACGTCAACCACCGTTGGCTCGGCGGCATGCTCACCAACTTCCAGACCGTTGCGAAGCGTCTGCGCCGTCTCAAGGAGCTCCAGGCAATGGAGGCTGCCGAGGACGGCTACGCCGGTCGCACCAAGAAGGAAACCCTGATGCTGACCCGCGAGCGCAACAAGCTCGAGCGCGTCCTGGGCGGCATCGCGGACATGAACAAGGTTCCGTCCGCACTGTGGATCGTCGACACCAACAAGGAGCACATCGCGGTCTCCGAGGCCAAGAAGCTCAACATCCCGGTCGTCGCCATCCTGGACACCAACTGCGACCCGGACGACGTCAACTTCCCGATCCCGGGTAACGACGACGCCATCCGCGCCACCACCGTCCTGACCTCCGTCATCTCCTCCGCCGTCGAGGCTGGCCGTGCCGCTCGCGCTGAGCGCCAGGCTGCCGCCGCCGCCGAGACCGCCGGAGACGCCGAGGTCGCTGCTGTTGTCGAGAAGGCCGAAGAGGCCCAGGGCGACAACGCCGCCGAGATCGCCACCAGCGAGGTCGCCGCCGAGGAGACCGCCGCCAAGGAGACCTCCGCCGAGTAGTACCTGCCGGGTAGGCCAGGCACGACACTGGCTGATCCCACAGGCTGTACTTCCCGGTGCCGGGCCCTCCCAACAGGTCCCGGCACCTCACTTCCACCAAAAGAAGGAGGATCGCCTCACATGGCGAACTACACCGCCGCTGAAGTCAAGAAGCTGCGCGAGCTCACCGGCTCCGGCATGCTCGACTGCAAGAAGGCTCTCGAGGAAGCTGCCGGCGACTTCGACAAGGCTGTCGAGATCCTGCGCATCAAGGGTGCCAAGGACGTGGGCAAGCGCGCCGAGCGCACCGCTGCCGAGGGCCTGATCGCTGTCTCCGGCCACACCATGATCGAGATCAACTCCGAGACCGACTTCGTGGCCAAGAACTCCGATTTCATCGAGTTCGCCAACCGCGTCGCCGCCGCTGCTGCCGCCGCCAAGGCCAACAGCCAGGAGGAGCTCGCCAACGCCGACCTCGACGGCCAGACCGCCGACGCCGCCCTGCAGGAGCTCTCCGCCAAGATCGGTGAGAAGCTGCAGCTGCGCCGCGCGATCACCGTCGACGGCGACAAGGTTGCCGTCTACCTGCACCACCGTTCCGCCGACCTGCCCCCGTCGGTGGGTGTGCTGGTGTCCTACACCGGTGAGGACGAGGGCGCAGCCAAGGCCGCAGCCATGCAGGTTGCCGCGCTGAAGGCCACCTACCTCTCCTCCGAGGACGTCCCCGCCGAGATCGTCGCCAAGGAGCGCGAGATCGCCGAGGCCACCGCTCGTGAGGAAGGCAAGCCGGAGAAGGCTCTGCCGAACATCATCGAGGGTCGCCTCAAGGGCTACTTCAAGGACGCCTGCCTCCTGGAGCAGCCGTCCGTCACCGAGTCCAAGAAGACCGTCAAGGCCGTCATGGACGAGGCCGGAGTCACCCTGACCGGGTTCGCCCGCTTCGAGGTTGGACAGGGCTAACTGTCCCAGCTAACCCGTCGGCGGCATGCAGCAGCGTGCCGACGGCGGGTTCACTGCTGTCTGCCCCGTTCTTCTGGCAGGATGGAACGGGTCAGAGTAGCCCACCCCCTGCCCCTCACTTCCAAAAATCTCTATCCTTTATCGATCCCACAAGGAGAAACAACGGTGACTGCCAGCGAGACGACCGGTTACAAGCGCGTGATGCTGAAGCTGGGTGGTGAGATGTTCGGTGGCGGCAAGGTCGGTATCGACCCTGACGTGGTCGAGAACGTCGCCCGCCAGATCGCCGAGGTCGCCAGCGGGGGTGCGGAGATCGCCGTGGTCATCGGCGGCGGCAACTTCTTCCGCGGCGCCGAACTGCAGCAGCGTGGCCTGGACCGTGCCCGCTCGGACTACATGGGCATGCTCGGCACGGTGATGAACTGCCTGGCACTGCAGGACTTCCTGGAGAAGCACGGCATCGACACCCGCGTGCAGACCTCGATCAACATGGCGCAGGTCGCCGAGCCCTACCTGCCGCTGCGCGCCGACCGTCACCTGGAGAAGGGCCGCGTGGTCATCTTCGGTGCCGGCATGGGCATGCCGTACTTCTCCACCGACACCACCGCCGCCCAGCGTGCGCTGGAGATCGGGTGCGAGGTGCTGCTGATGGCCAAGGGCGTCGACGGTGTCTACAGTGACGACCCGCGCACCAACCCGGATGCGGAGCTGTTCACCGAGATCACCCACCGGGAGGTCATCGAGCGTGGCCTGAAGGTCGCCGACGCCACCGCCTTCAGCCTGTGCATGGACAACAACATGCCCATGCTGGTCTTCAACCTGCTGACCGAGGGCAACATCGCCCGCGCGGTGGGCGGCGAGAAGATCGGGACGCTCGTCGCGTCCTGACCGGTTCGTCCGGACCGACGCGTCCTGACCCCGCCCCGGTTGCTGCCGGGGCGCGCCCGTGTGCGCCGTGGTGGGGAGGTGGGACGCCACGGCTGGTAGATTTGTCTCTGGATACAGACGTGCCGGGCAGAGACCCCTTGAGTCTGCGAGGAATGCTCGACAACACCGTTTCCGCGGCGAACCACGCCGACGGACCACACCAAAGGACTGCGCTGAGATGATTGACGACACCCTGCTCGATGCCGAGGAGCACATGACCCGGTCCGTGGACCATGTCCGCGACGACCTGACCACCATCCGCACCGGCCGCGCAAACCCCGCCATGTTCAACGGGGTCTTCGGCGAGTACTACGGGGTCCGTACACCGATCACCCAGATGGCCACCATCAGCGTGCCGGAGCCGCGCATGTTGATCATCAAGCCCTACGAGATGTCGGTGATGAACGAGATCGAGAACGCGATCCGCAACTCCGACCTCGGCGTGAACCCGACCAACGACGGTCAGGTGCTGCGCGTCACCGTCCCGCAGCTCACCGAGGAGCGTCGTAAGGAGCTGGTGAAGGTCGCCAAGTCCAAGGGCGAGGACGCCAAGATCGCCATCCGCAACATCCGCCGCAAGGGCATGGACGCCCTGTCGAAGATCCAGAAGGACGGCGACGCCGGCGAAGACGAGGTCAAGGCCGCGGAGAAGGAGCTCGACAAGGTCACCTCCGAGTATGTCGGCCAGGTCGATGCCGTCGTCGACGCCAAGGAAAAGGAACTGATGGAGGTCTAGTGGACCTCCCTCGACAGGACAGTAGAAGAACAGGCGACGTGAACGCAGAGAAAAGGTCGAGCGACCACGGTGAGCATCTCCGGCTCCCGCAGCCCAAGAACTCCGCGGGACGCAACCTCCCCGTCGCCATCGCCTCCGGCGTCGGCCTCGGTGCGATCGTCGTCGTCGCGCTGATCCTCCCGTTCTACGTCTGGTACGCCGTCATCGCCGTGGCGATGGCACTGGCCACCGGTGAGGTCTGGAAGCGACTGCAGGAGAAGGGCTACGAGCTCAACCTGCCGCTCCTGCTGGTCGGTGGCCAGGCGATGATTTGGCTGGGTTGGCCATTCGGGGCGGTGGGCATCCTCTCCGCCTTCGCGCTGTCCGCCGTGGTCTCGGTGGTTGTCCGGCTGTTCCACAACGGGCGGGAGAAAGCCCCGGAGTACTGGTTGCGTGACGCCGGGATCTCCGTGTTCATCCTGGTGTGGATCCCGCTGTGCGGTGCCTTCGGTGCCAATCTGGCGATGCTGAGCCTGGATGATGTCAACGGTTGGGCGTTCATCATCACCTTCATGCTGTGCGTGGTGGCTTCGGACGTCGGCGGTTTCGCCGCCGGGGTGTTCTTCGGCAGCCACCCGATGGTCCCGGCGATCAGCCCGAAGAAGTCCTGGGAGGGTTTCGTCGGTTCGGTCACCGGCGCGGCGATCGTCGGCGTGCTCTGCGTGCTTTTCCTGCTCAAGCTCACCGACCCGGTGCACTACCTGCTGGGTATCGGCCTGGGTATCGGGCTCGCACTGTGCGCGACCCTGGGGGACCTGGTCGAGTCGCAGTTCAAGCGTGACCTGGGCATCAAGGACATGTCCCAGATGATCCCGGCCCACGGTGGGCTGATGGACCGGCTGGACGGCATGCTGCCCGCGGCGATGCTCACCTGGATCGTGCTGACCGCCGTCGGGGCGTCCTGACCGGTCCCGCTCGGTCCTGGAGCCCGGAGCGTCCTGAACCCCAGTACGTCCATACCGGTCCCGGCCCGGCGGTGTGTCTACCGCTTGCGCCGGGACTTCTTCTTTGACTTCTTCTTGCGGTCGGGGTGGCTGATCTGGTGGCGCAGCTGGATCATGCGCACCCCGCCGACGCAGGCCATCACCAGGGCACCACCGATGGCGGCGATGAGCATGCCGACACCGATGGGGAAGTTCCACTCCCAGACGAACATCTGGAGCCGCACGGAGTCCAGGTTCTGCAGGATGAACAGCAGCAGCAGCACCAGAACCATCGCGCCGATAATGAGGGCCACCCAGGTGGTGCCTGCCCTGGAGCCGTTCACCGAGTGGTTCTGGGACGAGGTCGACTGAGCCGACGCATCCTCAGCAGCGGGTATCTCCACCGACTCGGGGAGGGTCTCGAGCTCCGTGCTGCCTGCGGCATCACCGGTGGCGGCAGCGTCGGCGATGTCGGTGGCGTCGGCATTCGACGTGCTGACCGGTGGGAACTGGCTGGTCTCGGCGACCCAGTCGGTGTCATCGGCGGAGCTGGTGGACATGCTGTTCTCGGCGCCACGTGCGCCGCTGCCCGCTGCGCCTGCCTCGGTGCCAGTCTCGGTGCCAGCCTCGGCAGCGGTCTCATCGCCAGCCTGCCTGGCACCCTCGGGTCGGGTGCCATCCTGTGAGTTTCTCGTCATGCCTCCCAAGTTTAGGCGTAACCTTCGTCTCATGTGGCACCTGACCAGCGTCACGATGTGCCAGAACCAGCCCCGACGTGCCATAATGGCGGTCTTATGACTAGTACGTCCCAGCCGGTCCAACTGCAGTTCAAGGCCCCCACCCGTGGCATGCCGCCGACCCACCTCGCCGACCTCACCGACGAGGCGGTCACCGATGCCGTCAAGGAGGCCGGGCTGCCGGCCTTCCGTGCCAAGCAGATCAACAACCAGTACTACGGCCGTCTCGAGGGTGATCCCTCGGCGATGACCGACCTGCCGGAAGCATTGCGTCCCACCGTGAAGGACGCCCTGTTCCCCACGTTGATGGACCCGATCCGCCACGTCTCCTGTGACGAGGGGCAGACCCGCAAGACCCTCTGGAAGCTGCACGACGGCACCCTGCTGGAGTCGGTGCTGATGCGCTACCCGGACCGGTCGACGCTCTGCATCTCCTCCCAGGCCGGCTGCGGCATGGCCTGCCCGTTCTGCGCCACCGGCCAGGGCGGACTGGACCGCAACCTGTCCACCGGCGAGATCGTCGAGCAGGTCCGCGCCGCGGCGAAGGCCATGCGCGACGGCGAGGTCGAGGGTGGCGAAGGACGCCTGTCCAATATCGTCTTCATGGGCATGGGTGAGCCGCTGGCGAACTACAAGCGCGTGGTGTCCGCCATCAAGCGGATCACCTCCCCGGCCCCGGGTGGCTTCGGCATCTCGGCGCGCAACATCACCGTCTCGACCGTGGGCCTGGCCCCGGCGATCCGCCGGCTCGCCGACGAAGGCATGCACATGCGCCTGGCCGTCAGCCTGCACTGCCCGGACGATGAGCTCCGCGACACCCTGGTCCCGGTGAACAACCGCTGGTCGATCGACGAGGTCCTCGACGCCGCCCGGTACTACGCCGATGCGTCCGGACGCCGCGTCTCCATCGAGTACGCCCTGATCCGCGATATCAACGATCACCCGTGGCGCGCCGACCTGCTCGGTAAGAAGTTGCGCGGGGCCCTGGGCAACCAGGTGCACGTGAACCTCATCCCGCTGAACCCCACGCCGGGTTCGAAGTGGGACGCCTCGCCGAAGCCGGTACAGGACGAGTTCGTCCGCCGGGTCATCGCCCAGGGCGTGGCGTGCACGGTGCGTGACACCCGCGGCGAGGAGATCGCCGCGGCCTGTGGCCAGCTCGCCGCCGAGGAGAACTAGGCTCCTCCGGTCGTCCGGCTGGCATTCCGCCCGGCCGTGCCACCGACCTGTCCGGCTGTGCCACCGGCCTGCTCGGCGGTGCCACCGGCCTGCTCGGCGGTGCCACCGGCCCGCTCGGCTGTGTGCGTCACTTTTAGTACCTCGCGCGATTTCCACATAATGAGACCTGCAGGTCAGCGACGTGCAGATGCTCTGCGGAAAACGGGGGAGGTGTGATCGATTTTCTCGTGGGGGATCAGGCCGTGGTTCGTGGGGGACCAGGCCGCGGCAGCGGCAGGTGAATCCTGGCCGTCACCACAGACAGGACAGTCACCACCGCCAGGACAGTCCGGGCGAGAAAAGAAAACGACCCCGCCTCCCGGAAAGGGGAGTCGGGGTCGAGACCGAGTAGTACGGGGCGGGGCAGCGGGAACCGCGGCCGACGCGCGCTGTCCGACTAGTGGGCCAGACCGTGCTTCGGGGTGGCGATCTCCTTCGGGCCGTCGACACCCTCGCCCGGCAGGTTCCAGGCGCGCAGGTCCTCGGTGGTCAGCTCGGCGTAGACGCCGGTGAGGTTGTTCTGGTCGTCGACCCAGTTCGGCTCCTGGTGACCCAGCGGCTTGTTGTGCGCGGTGACGGTCTTGCGCGGCTCCGGCAGCACGCGGCCCGGGCGGGAGATCCGGGCGTAGAAGAAGACGCCGATCAGGGTCAGTGCACCGAGGACACCCAGCCAGATGTCCTCGACACGGCCGTGGTGGTTACCGAAGAACATGCCGAAGAGGGACAGGCCGCCCAGCACACCGATGACGATGGTGGTCTTCCGCGGGAACTGGTGCCAGCCCCATGCGGCGGACGGCTCGTCCTCGGTGGAGACGCCGTTGTGAACTTCCACCTTCGTACCGTGGTTACCATGTCCGGACACTTCGTGATCCTCCTGCTCTCGGTCGGCAGTGGTCATCTGCCGGTTGCTGGCATCTATTCTTGCATATCCGTCCCCGCGGGTGAACTTCGGCACACTCTACGGTTCCCCCGGATGTGCACCCCTGGATCAAGGGAGGGCTCACAGGGCAGATCACCGGGCGGACCGACGAGGGGTCACCGACCCGTTGTGGAACAATGGGTGGGGTGAAGAAACGCGTAGTAGTTCTTGGGAGTACGGGGTCGATCGGGGCCCAGGCCCTGGAGATCATCGAGGACAATCCGGACATCTTCGAGCTGGTCGGCGTCTCGGCCCACGGGTCGAAGCCGGATGTGCTGCTGGAGCAGATTCGCCGGTTCGGCCTGTCCGGCGACCAGGTCGCCGTCTCCAGCCCGCGCACCGCGGACATCGTCGACGCCGAGGTGGACGGCCATGTCATCCGCGGCACCGACTCGGCTCGCCGTCTGGTGGAGCGGACGGAGTTGGGCACGCACGACGTCGTCCTCAACGCCCTGGTGGGTTCGTTGGGGTTGGACGCCACGCTGGCGACCCTGCAGGGTCCGGCGCGGTTGGCTCTGGCGAACAAGGAGTCGCTGGTCGCCGGCGGCCAGCTGGTGCTGGACACCGCGGATCCGGGCCAGCTGGTGCCGGTGGATTCGGAGCATTCGGCGATGGCGCAGTGTCTGCGGTCCGGCACCCACGAGGAGGTCGCGGAGCTGGTGCTCACGGCGTCCGGCGGCCCGTTCCGCGGTTATACGCGTGACCAGCTCGCCGAGGTCACCCCGCTGGCGGCGGCGAACCACCCGACGTGGTCGATGGGGCAGATGAAGGCACTGAACAACTCGTCGATGGTGAACAAGGGGCTGGAGCTCATCGAGGCGTCATTGTTGTTCGACGTCCCGGCCGAGCGGATCACGGTGACCGTGCACCCGCAGCTGGTGGTGCATTCGATGGTGACCTTCACCGACGGGTCGACGATCGCCCAGGCGTCCCCGCCATCGTGGAAGCTGCCGATCAGTCATGCGTTGGGCTGGCCGCGGCGGGTCGCCGGTGTGCATCACCCGGTGGATTTCGGACAGTCCCACACCTGGGACTTCGAGCCCCTGGACGAGGAGGTGTTCCCGGCGGTGCGTCTGGCCCGTCAGGCCGTCACCGCTGGTGGCTGCATGCCCGCGGTCTACAATGCGGCGAATGAGGAGGCCGCCGTGGAGTTCCTCAACGGCACCCTGAGCTTCCCCCGGATCGTCGACACCATTGACGCTGTGCTGCAGGACTGCGCCCAGTTCACCGCGGCACCGGATTCCATCGAGGACGTTCTTGCCGCCGAGCGTGCAGCCCGGACCGCGGCGCATGAGAGGATGTCCGGGTGGATTTCTGGATAGGCGTACTTCTCTTCGCCCTCGGCATCGGCGTGACCATCGCCCTGCACGAGGCTGGTCACATGATGGCGGCGCGTGCCTGCGGCATGCGGGTGCGCCGTTACTTCATCGGCTTCGGGCCCACGGTATGGTCCACCACCCGTGGTCACACCGAATACGGGTTGAAGGCCATCCCGCTCGGCGGCTTCTGCGACATCGCGGGTATGACGGTCAACGACCCGTGGACGGAGGAGGAAGAGCCGTACCTGATGATCGACCGCCCGGCGTGGCAGCGGTTGTTCGTCATGTTCGCCGGCATCCTGGTCAACCTGATCCTGGGTGTGCTGATCATCTTCTCCGTCGCGATCAGCTTCGGGCTGCCGTCGACCGCCGAGCAGAAGCTCGAGCCGGTCGCCGCGGAGCTGGTGTGTTCCCCGGTGAGCCTGGAGGACGCCGAGAACGCGACCGAGGAGAACCCGAACTGCTCCGGTGAGGGCGCCGCCGCGGCGTCCGGCGTGCAGGTCGGTGACCGTTTCACCATGGTGGACGGCCAGGACATCGTGGAGTTCCCCGATGTCATCGCCGCGGTGCAGTCCGCCGGTGCGGACGCCGCGGACGCCGGCACCGAGGTCGGCGGCACCACCACCGTCCCGGCGACGGTGGAGCGCGACGGACGCAGCGTCGACCTGGACCTGCAGGTCGCCGTGGTGGAGCGGGAGGACGGCCCCACCGGTGCGATCGGTGTGAGTGTCCGGGTCCCGGAGCAGGAGATGGTGGACTACAACCCGGTCACCGCCATCGGCGGCACGGCCGACTTCACCTGGTTCATCGGCAAGGAGACCGTCAACGCGCTGCTGGATCTGCCGGAGCGCTACTGGCCGGTGGTGCAGTCCATCTTCGGTGGTGAGCGGCAGATGGACAGCCCGGTGAGTGTCGTCGGAGCGTCCCACGCCGGTGGTCAGCTGGTGGAGCAGGAGCAGTGGATGAGCTTCCTGCTGCTGCTGGCGAACCTGAACTTCTTCCTGGCGGTGTTCAACATGGTGCCGCTGCCGCCGCTGGACGGTGGCCACGCCATCGTCGTGGTGTGGGAGAAGATCCGCGACTGGATCCGCCGCAAGCGTGGCCTGGAGCCCGGCGGCCCGGTGGACTACGTCAAGCTCATGCCATTGACCTACGTGGCGACCGCGATCCTTCTGGTCTTCGGTGTCACGGTGATCGTCGCCGACGTGGTGAATCCACTGAGACTGTTCTGACCGGTCTGACTCAGCACCTGTTCTGAGCAGGGGACTGGGGCCGTGTCTGTTCCGGATCCATGCTGCTGACGCTGCTACCGTCAGTCCATGGCCCAGACATTCCCCCTGCGCAACCCCGTGCGCACCATCGTCGCGACCGTCATGAGTTTCGCGACGGTCCTCGCGGTGGCCTGCACGCCGCGTCCGGACACCGCCGACGATGTCGTCGGCGATTTCCTGTCCGCCCTGGCAGAGGGAAGTTTCGACAGCGCGGCGTCCTACACCGACGACGCCGGCACCGCCGAGAGCGCGATCCAGGAGTCCTGGGACGGCCTGCAGGCCGAGGGGCTGGACGCCGAGGTCACCGGCGTGCGCACCGACGACAACGTCGCCACCGCCGACTACGACATGACCTGGACGCTCCCCGGCGAGCGGGAGATGAACTACTCCTCCAGCCTGACGGCGACGAAGACGGGCGGGGAGTGGACGGTGCGGTGGCGTCCGGCCGTCCTGCACCCTGACCTGGGAAGCGACCAGCACCTGGAGCTGCGCCGGATCGAACCGCAGATCGCCGACATCGTCGGTTCCGACGGTGCGGTGCTGGCCACACCCGGCACCACCTGGCGGGTGCTGATGGACACCGAGGCCGTGCGTGCCGAGGGTGGGGTGCAGGGGGCGTTGGGACGCATCGGCCGGATCCTCGACAGCGCCCACCAGGCGGAGAAGGCGATGCCCACCATCGACGTGAACGACAAGGCCACCGAGGCCAAGGACATCGACGGGGATTTCTCGGTGACCATGATCCCCGGACAGCTCGGCGAGCGTGTGAAGGACCAGCTGGAAGCGATCGAGGGCGTGCGGCTCAACGAGGAGCCCACGCTGGTGCGTCCGGACCCCGGCTTCGCCCCCGACATCATGTCGCGGGTCACCGGGCTGGTCGGCCCGGAGCTGGAGGGCGAGCCTGGCTGGGAGGTCTCCGCGGTGAACCCGAATGGCGGTGTGGTCTCCACCCTGGACCGTACTGACCCGGATCCGGCGGCAGCGGTGCAGGTCAGCCTGTCGCGTCGGGTGCAGGAGGCCGCCCAGAAGGCGGTGGATACCCGCAGTGAGCAGGAGACCATGATGGTGGTCATGCGCCCGTCCACCGGGGAGATCCTGGGGGTCGCGCAGACCCCCGAGGCGGACAAGCAGGGCGATGTAGCCTTGACCGGCCAGTACCCGCCCGGCTCGACATTCAAGGTGATCACCGCGGCCGCCGGGATCGACAACGAGGACCTCACCGCCGATTCGATCGTCGGTTGCCCGGCGACCCAGGACATCGGCGGACGCATCGTGACCAACTACAACACCTTCTCGCTGGGCGACACGTCCATGCGTGAGGCGTTCGCGAGGTCCTGCAACACGACCTTCGCCAGGATCTCGACCGACCTGGAGCCCGGGCAGCTGCAGGACGAGGCCAAGCAGTTCGGACTGGGCCGGGACTACGACATCCCAGGGCTGACCACCATCACCGGCCAGGTGCCGGAGGGCGAGATCATGCTGGACCGCACCGAGGCCGGCTACGGCCAGGGCCTCGACCTGGCCAGCCCTTTCGGCATGGCCCTGGTCGCCGCGTCCGTGGCCAACGGGCGCACCCCGGTGCCGTCGTTGATCGACACCGACGACGTCCACACCCTCGACTCCGACGGCAACCGTGCCGAGGCCGGTGAGGAGCTGGACCCGACGATGCTGCGCAACCTGCGCGACATGATGCGCGCGGTGGTCGCCAACGGGTCCGGTTCCGCGATCGCCGGACGCGGCGAGGTCTACGGCAAGACCGGTGAGGCCGAGATCAACGACGGTTCGCACTCCTGGTTCATGGGCTACCGGGACGATCTGGCGTTCGCGACGATGATCGTGCGCGGCGGTGGATCGGAGCATGCGGTGGCGGTGACGGACCGGTTCTTCGCCAACATCGACGGGGAGTAGGCTGGGTCCTCATGAGCACCACGAGCAGAGCACTGTTGACCCCCGGCAAGCCGACCCCCGTCCGTACCGTCCCGAAGCAGATCGAGCGTCCGGAGTACGTGTGGAAGGACTCCGTCCAGGAGAACGTCGGTGAGCCGTGGGTGCAGACCCCGGAGGTCGTCGAGGCGATGCGTGAGGCCTCGGCCATCGCCGCCGGTGCGCTGTCGGCTGCCGGTGCCGCGGTGGCACCCGGTGTGACCACCGATGAGCTGGACCGGATCGCGCACGAGTACATGTGCGACCAAGGGGCGTACCCGTCCTGCCTGGGCTACCGGCACTTCCCGAAGGCGTCGTGCATCAGCCTCAACGAGATCGTATGCCACGGCATCCCGGACACCACGGTGGTGCAGGACGGTGACATCGTGAACATCGACGTCACCGCCTACAAGAACGGCGTGCACGGCGACACCAACGCCACCTGGTTGGCCGGCAACGTCGCCGAGGAGCACAAGCTGCTGGTGGAGCGGACGTACGCCGCGATGTGGCGGGGAATCAAGGCGGTGAAGCCGGGCCGTGAGATCAACGTGATCGGCCGGGTCATCGAGAGCTACGCCAAGCGTTTCGGCTACAACGTGGTGCGTGACTTCACCGGCCACGGGGTGGGGCCGACGTTCCACAACGGGATGATCATCGTGCACCACGATGAGCCGTCCTACAACACGGTGATGGAGCCGGGCCTGACCCTGACCATCGAGCCGATGCTGAACCTGGGTGAGCTGGCCTACGATATCTGGGACGACGACTGGACCGTGCAGAACCGTGACGGCAAGTGGTCCGCCCAGTTCGAGCACACCATGGTCGTCACCGAGGACGGTGTCGAGGTGCTGACCCTGCGTGAGGACGAGGTCGACCAGACCAAGAAGTAGGGGTAGGTAGGGGGCTGGACCTGGAAGTGGGGGCCAGGTCGCTGGGCGGGCGCCACGGAAGCAGGACGCCGCGACTTCCACGGTGTGCGGTTTCGCACGTGTCCGTCGCGGGCTTTATGTAGTGTTCGGGTATGAATACATCTCGCTCGCAGTCCAGTGACGGTCCGACGACCCGGGTGCAGCGCCCCGGGCAGAAACGCCCCGGTATCCGCGAGCTGGGGGTGATCAACAATCTGATCGTCAAGGTGGGGGCGAAGGTGCAGGGGACGCACACGCTGGGGGTGTTCGCCACCATCGGTCGGGCGAAACGCCTGTTCAAGGCGTGGCTGGTCTACTCGGCGACGATGATGCCCTTCGGTTACCTGTCACGTCAGGAGACCGAGCTGGTGATCCTGCGGGTGGCTTTCCGTAAGGAGTCGGCGTACGAGGAGGCGCACCACCGGGCGATCGGGGCGTCGGAGGGGTTGTCTGCCGAGCAGATCGACGCCATGTTTGAGGAGGACCACGGTCAGCTGGGACGCCGCGGGGCGATGCTGGACGTCGCCGACCAGATCGTGTTGACCGGAGCGGTGGACGACGAGACCTGGGCAAAGCTGTCGGGGCTGCTGTCCGACAAGGAGTGTGTGGCTCTGGTGATGTTGGTGACCAACTACTCCGGCCTGGCGACGGCGCTGTCGGTGTTGGGCACTCCGGTGGACGAGCGGCGGTGAGGTCATGTCCGGCACCGCGGTGTCCCGGGACGGCACGCAGATAGCCTGGTCGGCAGCCGGGGATGGGCCCTGTCTGGTGGTCATCGACCCGGTCATGGTGGACCGCACGCTCAGCCCGAACAGTTCTCTGGCCGAGGAGCTGGCGTCGAGCTTCACGGTGATCCGTTACGACCGTCGGGGGAAGGGGGATTCCGGGGGCGATCTCGGGCGTGAACTGAGGGGTGGTCTGGGGAGTGAGGCCATGATCGACCCGCAGACTGAGGTGGAGGATCTCGCCGCGGTCATTGATGCAGCCTCACCTGGGGTTGCACCGGTGGTGTTCGGGTTGTCCTCCGGCGGTTCGATTGGTGTGCTGGCTGCCAGTGAGGGTGTGTCGATGAGCGCTCTGGAGGTGATGGAGCCACCGTCGAACCTCGACGATGTCGGTGAGTTCATCGCACGGTGCAATTCCCTGGTCGTGGAGGGGAGGGATAGCGAGGCTGTCCGCTCGTTCCTGGCGTTCCAGGGGATGCCGGAGGAGGTTGTGGGCGAGATGGCGGACTTTGTCGATGCCTGTGCGCCGTACGCGTGGACGATTCCTGTCGACCTGCGGGTGACCGAGTTGCTGACCCCGGATGCGCTGCTGCGGGTGGACGTCCCTGTACTGGCGGTGGGGAGTGCGGCCAGCCCGCCCCAGCTCCAGGAGTTCGCGGAGTTCATAGGACGCCACGTCCCACGCAGCGAGGTCCGGTTGCTGGACGGAGACTGGCACGGCATTCCGGACGATGTTTTTGCGGACGCTATCGCTGAGTTTGGCATGTGTTAAGCCGGGAGTGTCGACGCTGGCGAGAGGGCAGTGGACGCCGGGGGTTCGGGTGTCTGGATTCGGGAAAGTCGTGGACAAGGGAGCTGAAGGTGGGTTACTCTTTTGTGACCTGAACCATATCGGGGTCGGGGGCGGGGTCGTGGGGACGCGGTCTCGTGGTCGGGACGAGGTCGCCTGGTGGTGACGTGATCATGCTGCCCCCTGGGTGGGACGGCGATGAAGGGTGGGGCCTGTGGGGCTACCGAGAGATGAATTGTCGAGGCGTGGGGACGACGGCTCGCTGCGACTGTTGGCGGTGCCGGCGGTGCTGGTCGTTGTCGTTCTGTTCTTTCTGGTGACGGCATGTTCCGGTGCCGGTGGGGAGGAATCCGGGGTATCGGGGGATGGAAGCGGTGAATCTACCGCCGTCGCTTCCGATGACACCGGCGGAGTTGACGACGATGAAGGCGGCGTCGGCGATGGGGATGGGGATGGTGATGCGCGGCCGGTCCTCCCGGCAGAGATCACAGACGATGGCAGGATGATCCAACCTGAGGGACACAAGGGGATCTGGTTTGAGACCGCTCCTGGTGATCCTCTGGGAAAACTGGTCTATGAATCGCAGCGCTTCGTCGGTGACCCGGTGGAGCTGGAGCCCCTCGGGGACCGAGCGCTGATGCCGGAATGGGCGGAGATGCCGGACCTGTGCACGGGGGAGGTGCTGGTGAGAATGAATGAACTTGAGCTGAGGAACGTTGATCACGATGCAACTCCAGTTGATTTGGGTGTCGTTTCTTGCGGGGTGGTTGGCGAGGGAAGGTCTGGAGGGGGAGGTATTCTAGATGAGTCATTTATTTGGACAATTTATGATGGAAAGTATCGAGAGAAGACTGATATTTTCGGCGCGAGCGAAAAGGGAACATTTTACGAAATTCTAGTCGGGGGGAATCTTGCGGAAAATATGGGTTGCGTATCCATTAATCGGGGTTTACCTGGTGGGTATGAATTAAGCGCTTCTCATCTGGCGATTGATGTGGGAGATAATTGCCGGGGGTCCGAGTATTCGTTGCAGGTAGTTATGAATGTAGTGGGGTTGGATTATGTTTAAGTTCGATGTGGAGCACTTGCGTTCAGTTGAAGGTGAACTTGTGTCTGTTGTTGGTTTGCTTAAATCTGGTCTTAATATCGGGACCCTTGTTGAGGGTTTTACTACGTCTCCCTCATTAGGTCAGGTGGCTGCGCAGTACACT
>NZ_JBQQOC010000021.1:0-52837 GCF_052264515.1 Candidatus Corynebacterium faecigallinarum | reverse complement strand
CGTTGTGCCCCAGTTGCCCATGTCGATGCTGAACTCGTGCCCTACCTCAGGTTGAAAGTCGGACGACATGAACCACTGACTGAGCTCCTCCGGGTCGGTCAGTGCCTCCCAGATTCGGTTGCTCGGGCAGGGGATGAACTCGTCCGCTTCGATTGCATGGCGGTGTGGCGTTGTCATCAGTTCTTCTCCAGGTGGTTGCGAAGATCCTTCTGGGTGCCGCGCCAGAACTTCTCGTACGGGCTGAGCCAGTCAGAGACAGGTTCCAGTTGCCGTGCATTCAGACTGTAGATCCTCTCCCTTCCTCTCTTTTCCTCGGTGACCAGTCCCGCTTTCCGGAGGATGCTGAGGTGCTCGGACACACTTGGACGTGCCATGTCGAAGTGAGCGGCCAGTGAGTTGACCGACTGGGGTTCGTGGAGGAGGAGGTCCAGTAGCTGACGTCGGTGATTGTTGGCAACGGCGACGAATACCTCGTTCGTGGTCGGCATGACACCACGATATGCGTAGGTAATCCCCTACGTAACAGGTATGGATCCGCTACTTTCCATTCGGAGAATTGCTGACGTCTCGGAGAATTGCTGACGTCGATCCCCGGAGATGCACGAAAGCCCTGTAGGGGTGGACCTACAGGGCATGTGCGGAAAGGGTGGAGGACTAGTCGTCCTCGATGACGCGCACCGCGCCCTTGTCGGCACTGGCGGCCATCTTGGCGTAGGCGCGCAGGGCCTTGGTCACCTTGCGCTGGCGGGTGGCCGGCTTCCAGGGCTTGTCCGAGGCGTTCATTTCGGCGCGACGGGCCTCGATCTCCTCGTCCGGGATGTCCAAGTTCAGCTGGCGGTTGTGCACGTCGATGGTGACGGTGTCACCGTCGCGCACCAGACCGATCACACCACCGTCGGCGGCCTCCGGGGAGATGTGGCCGACCGAGATGCCCGAGGAACCGCCGGAGAAGCGGCCGTCGGTGATCAGGGCGCACTTCTTGCCCAGGCCGGAGCCCTTGAGGAAGGCGGTCGGGTGCAGCATCTCCTGCATACCCGGACCACCGGACGGGCCTTCGTAGCGCACCACGATGACATTGCCCGGCTGGACCTTCTTCTTCAGGATGACGTCCACGGCCTCCTCCTGGGACTCCACGACCAGGGCCGGTCCGGAGAAGTGCCACAGCTCCTCGTCGATACCGGCGGACTTGATGACCGCACCGTCGGGGGAGATATTGCCGCGTAGGATCACCAGGCCACCGTCGACGGTGAAGGCGTGCTCCACGGAGTGGATGCAGCCCTTCTCCGCGTCGGTGTCGAGCTCGTCCCACACATTGTCGGTGGAGAACGGCGTGGTGGTTCGCACGCCACCCGGGGCGGCGTGGAAGAGGTCGATCGCCTCCTGCTTCGGCGACTCAGCCCGGATGTCCCAGGCCTCGAGCCACTCCGGCAGCGTCCTCGAGTGCACGGTGTGCACGTCTTCATTAAGCTTGCCACCGCGCCACAGCTCGCCGAGGATGCGGGGGATGCCACCGGCACGGTGGACATCCTCCATGTGGTAGTCGGAGTTCGGCGAGACCTTCGACAGGCAGGGCACGGACTTCGACAGGTCGTCGATGTCCTGCAGGTCGAAGTCCACGCCACCCTCCTGGGCGGCGGCGAGGATGTGCAGCACGGTGTTGGTCGAGCCACCCATGGCCATGTCCAGCGCCATGGCGTTCTGGAAGGCGTCCTTGGTGGCGATCGACCGGGGCAGCACCGAGGTGTCGCCCTCGCCGTAGTAGCGCTTGCACAGGTCGACGATGGTGCGTCCGGCCTCGCTGAACAGCTCGCGGCGGAATGCGTGGGTGGCCAGGGTCGAGCCGTTGCCCGGCAGGGACAGGCCGAGGGCCTCGGTGAGGCAGTTCATCGAGTTGGCGGTGAACATGCCGGAGCAGGAACCGCAGGTCGGGCAGGCGGCCTGCTCCACGGTCAGCAGGCCCTGCTGGGTGACCTGCTCGTTGGCGGAGGCGGAGATCGAGTGGATCAGGTCGGTGGGGGCGTGGGCGACACCGTCGACGACCACGGCCTTACCGGCCTCCATCGGGCCACCGGAGACGAAGACCACCGGGATGTTCAGACGCATGGCGGCGTTGAGCATGCCCGGGGTGATCTTGTCGCAGTTGGAGATGCAGACGATGGCATCGGCCTGGTGGGCGTTGACCATGTACTCCACCGAGTCGGAGATGATCTCACGGCTCGGCAGGGAGTACAGCATGCCGGAGTGCCCCATGGCGATGCCGTCGTCCACGGCGATGGTGTTGAACTCGCGGGCGACACCACCGGCCTCCTTCACGGCCTCGGCGACGATCTCGCCGACGTCCTTGAGGTGAACGTGGCCGGGGACGAACTGGGTGTAGGAGTTCGCGATCGCGATGATCGGCTTGTCGAAGTCACTGTCGCTCATTCCGGTGGCACGCCACAGCGAGCGCGCTCCGGCGGCGTTCCGTCCCTGGGTGGTCACCGATGACCGGAAGGGGATCTGGTTCATGGTCTCGTCCTACGTCCTCTCGTTCGGACCGTTGTGTGCGCCCCCGGCGGGATCAATGGTGGCCGGGGCGACGCCGTGCTGCCCGGTCCGCGGGGCAGTATGTCGTCGAAATCTGTGTCGTGCTCAGGGTCTTACTCGGTGTCGTGCAGTGTGGGGCAAAGCGGTAACTTACACCGTGCCGGGGCACCCGGGCGAGTGGTCAGCTCTCCCGTGTGTCAGCGGGGCCGTCACCGGCCCCGCTGCCGCTCTCTCCGTTGTCGCTGGCGTCCTGTCCGTCGCGCTCCCGCTGTCGGCGGGCGAGTTCCTCGCGGGCCATGTAGCTGGCACGGCGGCTGGATTCGTAGTCGGCGTATTCCTCTTCGTCCATCAGGACGGCGTCTCCGCTGTCACGTTGGACGACCCGGACACTCTCGTCGATGGTCTCCAGGGTCGGGGTCACCGGGTCGGGGATCCTCCCGTCAGTCACGTCAGCCAGGGTCACCAGCGAATTGAAACTAACTCCCGGGAGGGGGAAGGTGCTGTCGTCGTGGTCAATGGCGAGGCCTTTGCCTCCTCGGGTGAATCGTATCGCCTTGAAGTCCTCCCAGGCCAATGACCTGGTGGGATGGAAAAGGTAGCGGGCGGTCATGCCCTGCTCGGTGAAGGTGGTACGGCACCGCAGGGTCCAGATGATGAACACCAGCGGCAGGAGCGGGAGCCAGAAGAACACCTTCGGCGAGTAGGCGACTCCAATGAGGCTCAGGGCGAACATCAGGGCGGCGGCGATCAGGTGTGCCTGGTCGACTCTGACGGTGTGCGGCAGGGTCGGCGATCCCGTGGAACTCATGGTGGTCCATTTAATCAGGTCATCGGACGCTCCGACTACTCCGGTACCGGGTAGCCGGGGTTCGGGGTCACCGGGGTCACCGGGGTCACCGGGGGAGTCAGGAGACGGTGAGGGCCTGCGGGCCGTCGGTTGCTCCGTCGCCTGAGTCGCCTGTGTTGCCGGTGCCGTTGGCTCCAGCAGCTCCCGAAGCGGTGTCGCCGGTGTTCCCTGAGTTGCCTGAGTTGCCGGAGTCATCGGAGCCGGTGGAACCGGAATCAGAGTCGGTGTTCGCGCCGTCCTGCTGCCCGGCGGGGCTGTCGGTGCCCTCATCGGTGGTGCCCTCATCCACCGGGTCGGTGGTCTCCTGCTCGACCGGAGCCTCCTCGGTGGGGGTAGATGTCTCCTCGGTGACCGAGGTGGTGTCCCCGGTGCTGCGGTAGCGGTCCGGTGACAGCCAACCAGCCGAACCGTCCTCGGGGTTGGTGGAGAACAGGGCGAGGAGGCCGACGACGGCCAGTGCGAGGAACAGGGCGAGGGTGCTGGGGCGGAAGCGTCCACCCAGGCTCAGCACGTTCTTTGTCTTCGAGTCGTACGGCCCGTCGAGGGCTGTGCCATTCGGGTGGTTCTCGTGATGGGTGTCGTCGTCGGTGCCGGAGTCGGCGTCAGAGTCGCCGTCGGACGCTGCTGCGGTCGCTTCGGCACCACCGGTGGTGGCTGACATCACAACCGTTTCATCGGTGGATGTGTCGGTGCTCTCGGCGCCGTCGAGTTCCTCCGTCTGATCAGTGTGGGGATCGCCGCCGGCGGTGGCGGCGTTGACGAGTTTCTGTGTGTCACTGGAGGCGTCGAAGGCGGAGGTGTCGTCAGGCTTCTGTCCGGATTCCGGGGCAGATTCCCGGGCAGATTCCCGGGCAGATTCCTGGGCGGCAGCCCGGGCGGACACTGCCCCGGCCAGTGGCAGGCCGGCCTCCAGCACGCTGCTGGTCTCGCCGGGTGCCTGGTAGCGGTCCCAGAAGGTGTTGATGATGTTGGTGCGGATCGCCCGCTCCACCGCCCACTGCAGGGCGGGACTGGTGGCGACGTTGATCTCCATGCCGACCGTCCACGGCAGTCCGGCCGCGGTCGGGGCAGTGATGCTGCGGGCCGGAAGGAGGGTGATCTCGCCGCGGATGTCATCGGCTACTCCGGCGGCGTCCACCGCATTGTGGGCAGACTCCGAGACCTTGTCCACCAGGTCCGTCATTGACTCGCCCTTGGTCAAGGGGAGGTCGAGCTGGACGACTGCCCGGGCCCACTGCTTGGAGTAGTTGATCGTCACCGTGGCCTTGCTGTTGGGCACGGTAACCAGCTCGCCGTTGAAGGTGCGGATCTGGGTGGTGCGCAGGGTCAGCTTCACGACGGTGCCCATCAGGGCATCGCCGGTGTCGTCGAAGGTGATGATGTCGCCGACGCCGTAGTGACGCTCCGAGATGATGAAGAAGCCGTTGAGGAAGTCGCCGATGATGTTCTGCGCACCGAAACCGACGGCCGCGGAGACCACGGTGGCTGGCACGGCGGCGCCCAAGGGCGGTACACCCAGGTTCGACAACGCCACGAGGATGAGGATGAAGTAGGCGACGATCTCGAGGATGTAGACCAGGGCGCCGACCAGGGCAAGACTGGCCTTGCCGGACTCCTCATCCTCCTCGAATCGTTGACTGACCCACCGGGTCGCCTGTCGGCCGAGGCGGGGGATCAGGATGCCGATGATCAGCAGCGCGGAGAGAGGGAGTCCGTGCGCGATGACCCACTCCCACACCCGGAACAAGAAGTAGCTGAAATCCATGGCGCCGACGATAGCCCCTCCGGATTGGGATTTGCTGAAAAAGGGGGGACTGACTCCACCTCGCGTCCATTCTGTGGGACTGGGGGTATCAGCGGGTGGGAAAAATCTTCGCATTTTCGTTGACCGGTGCCGGACCGTCGGCTAGTATCGCCTGTCATGACGACGTTCCTGATTCTTGTATCCGCCGGGCGCTAGAGCCCCTGCGGTCACCTCGCGGAACTTATCTGGCGCCCCCGCCCCGGCCTGCACCGGGTAGCGGGGGCGTAGTTGGTTCACAAGGAATCTGGAACAGTCGGCCATCCACAACACATGACCATCTAAAGGAGTGCACGGACGGTGAACGACACCTCTCGCCCACACCCCAGTCCCGCCACGCTTGCCGCGTCCGGCCGCGGTAAGCGTCCCGAACGCATCAACGGTGCCCAGGCGGTAGTCCGTTCCCTCGAGGAACTGGGGACTGACGTCGTCTTCGGTCTTCCCGGCGGAGCGGTGCTGCCTCTCTACGAAGCCCTCTACGGCTCCGAGAAGCTCAACCACATCCTGGTTCGCCACGAGCAGGGTGCCGGCCACGCCGCCACCGGCTTCGCCCAGGTCTCCGGTGAGGTCGGCGTCTGCATCGCCACCTCCGGCCCCGGTGCGACCAACCTGGTCACCCCGCTGGCCGACGCCAACATGGACTCCGTGCCGGTCGTGGCCATCACCGGCCAGGTCGGTTCCCACCTGCTGGGCACCGACGGCTTCCAGGAGGCCGACATCCGCGGCATCACCATGCCGATCACCAAGCACAGTTTCATGGTGACCCGTCCCGAGGAGATCCCCGCGGCCATCGCCGAGGCCTTCCACGTCGCCAGTACCGGACGCCCCGGTGCCGTGCTCGTCGACATCCCCAAGGACGTCCAGAACGCCGAACTGGACTTCGTCTGGCCGCCGACCTACCGCCTGCCGGGTTACCACCCGGTCACCACCCCGCACTCCCGCCAGATCGAGGAGGCCGCGCGCCTGCTCGCCGAGGCCAAGAAGCCGGTCATCTACGCCGGCGGTGGCGTGATCAAGGCCAACGCCAATGCCGAACTGCTGGCCTTCGCCGAGCAGACCGGCATTCCGGTGACCACCACCCTGATGGCACTCGGTGCCTTCCCCGAGTCTCACCCGCAGCACCTGGGCATGCCCGGGATGCACGGCACCGTCCCCGCAGTCGCCGCTCTGCAGAAGTCGGACCTGATCCTGGCCCTCGGTGCCCGTTTCGATGACCGTGTCACCGGTGACGTGGACTCCTTCGCCCCCGGTGCCAAGGTCATCCACGCCGACATCGACCCGGCAGAGATCGGCAAGATCCGCGACGTCAAGGTTCCGATCGTCGGCGACGCCCGTGAGGTGCTGAGTGCGCTGAGCCGCACCATGACCGACCTGAACCTGGGGAAGCCGGACACCGAGACGTGGACCGAGTACCTCAACGGGCTCAAGGAGGACTTCCCGCCCGGCTACGATGAGCCGGACGACGGCAAGCTCGCCCCCCAGTTCGTCCTGGAGAAGATCACCGAGGCTGCCGGCCCCGACGCCGTGTATGTCGCCGGTGTGGGCCAGCACCAGATGTGGGCCGCACAGTTCCTCAAGTTCGAGAAGCCGCGCACCTGGCTGAACTCCGGTGGCCTGGGCACCATGGGCTACTCCGTGCCTGCCGCGATGGGCGCGAAGGCTGCCGCGCCGGACACCGAGGTCTGGGCCGTCGACGGTGACGGCTGCTTCCAGATGACCAACCAGGAACTGGTCACCTGTGCCGTCGAGGGGCTGCCGATCAAGATCGCCCTGATCAACAACGGCAACCTGGGCATGGTCCGCCAGTGGCAGACCCTGTTCTTCGACGGTCACTACTCCCACACCAACCTCAAGCCGGGCGAGCGCTACCTCCCCGACTTCGTCGGGCTGGCCGAGTCCATGGGCTGTGCCGGCTTCCGCGTCACCGAGAAGGACGACGTCGAAGAGGTCATCGCCAAGGCCCGCGAGATCAACGACCGACCGGTCGTCATCGACTTCATCGTCGGTGAGGATGCCCAGGTGTGGCCGATGATCGCCGCCGGTGCGTCCAACGACGAGGTGCAGTACGCCCGCGACCTGCGTCCGCTGTTCGACGACGAGAACTCGGCGGCCGAGCAACCCAGCGAGATCCACCAGACGATCAAGGAAGGCGAGCAGAACTGATGTCTCAAGTCCACACCCTGAGCGTCCTGTGTGAGGACGTCGACGGTATCGCATCGCGGATCACCGGCATGTTCACCCGCCGTGCGTTCAGCATCATCTCCATCGCCTCGGGACGCACCGAGGTTGCCGGAGTCAACCGCTTCACCATCCAGGTGGAGGGCGAGGACCACGTGATCGAGCAGATCACCAAGCAGCTCAACAAGCTGATCCCGGTGATCAAGGTCTCCCGCCACGATCCGGACTCCATCGTCTGCCGTGGTCTGATGCTGGTCAAGGTCAGCGCCGACAACTCCAACCGCACGCAGGTCGTCGAGGCCGTGAAGCTGTTCCGCGCCCACGTTGTCGACGTCGGGCCGGAGTCGTTGGTCATCGAGGCCACCGGTACCCCCTCCAAGCTCCAGGCGCTGCTGGAGGTCCTGGAGCCCTTCGGCATCCGCGAGCTGGTGGAGTCCAGCGTCACCGCGGTCAGCCGTGGCCAGAAGGCCATGTACCCGGCGAAGCTCTGACCACGCTCTCGATGGCGTGTGGCCACCGCGCCACACACCATCCACCCTTTGGGACGCCCATCTCACGACCTGAAATTCATTCCTGTTAGCATTGTGTTCAGAGAGAACTCTGCAGCACCCTTCCACTGAAAGGCACACCAACCATGGCAATTGACGTTTTCTACGACGACGACGCTGACCTGTCGATCATCCAGGGCCGCAAGGTCGCCGTCCTGGGCTACGGCTCCCAGGGCCACGCCCACGCCCAGAACCTGCGCGACTCCGGTGTCGAGGTCGTCATCGGCCTGCGCGAGGGTTCCAAGTCCGCCGTCAAGGCCGAGGAGGCCGGCTTCAAGGTCCTGTCCAACGCCGAGGCCACCAAGTGGGCCGACGTCGTCATGATCCTGGTTCCGGACACCACCCAGGCCACCGTCTACACCGAGGACATCGCCCCGAACCTCGAGGACGGCAACGCCATCTTCTTCGGCCACGGTCTGAACATCCACTTCAAGCTCATCGAGCCGGCCGCGAACGTCACCGTCGCCATGGTTGCCCCGAAGGGCCCGGGCCACCTGGTCCGCCGCCAGTTCGTCGACGGCAAGGGCGTGCCCTGCCTCATCGCCGTGGAGCAGGACCCGAAGGGCGAGGGCCGCGACCTGGCCCTGTCCTACGCCGCCGCCATCGGTGGTGCCCGCGCCGGCGTCATCCCGACCACCTTCGAGGCCGAGACCGTCACCGACCTCTTCGGTGAGCAGGCAGTGCTCTGCGGTGGCACCGAGGAGCTCGTCAAGACCGGCTTCGAGGTCCTGGTCGAGGCCGGCTACGAGCCCGAGATGGCCTACTTCGAGTGCCTGCACGAGCTCAAGCTGATCGTTGACCTGATGTTCGAGGGCGGTATCGCCAACATGAACTACTCGGTCTCCGACACCGCCGAGTTCGGTGGCTACCTCTCCGGCCCGCGCGTCGTCGACGCCGACACCAAGTCCCGCATGAAGGACATCCTGACCGACATCCAGGACGGCACCTTCACCAAGCGTCTCATCGCCAACGTCGAGGGCGGCAACAAGGAGCTCGAGGGGCTGCGCGCCGACTTCGCCGAGCACCCGATCGAGGTCACCGGCACCAAGCTGCGCGACCTGATGAGCTGGGTCAAGAACCCGCTCAACGAGACCGCCTAGTCTCTGCTGCACTTTCGGTGGCCGCCCGGCCGTCGGTAGGCGAGGTCCCCCAGGGATCCCGCGCTGGAACTGACCCCCTCCGCTGTCGCGGAGGGGGTTTGTCGTGCGCGGGTAGGGAGGTGGAGGGGGCGAGATCGCTGGGAGGGAAGCGTGACGGATGCGCCCTTTCGCCGGCAGAGGGGATCGATTCCGTCACGGGAACCTCCGCTTCACCCCATTGGGGCCCGAGCATACCTCCCCGGGACCGCTCGTATCGTGCGCTGAAGCCAGGCCGTAGTCAGCTGGCGGACGTCCAGGAGGAGTCGCCGTAATGAAAACGATTATGGTAGCCAAAGGGTGGCGTTGACCTTCTGTGTTATTGCGCCTATCCTCGTTGGTGGCGCTTAATGGAAACGAGAGGAGTGTCGGGGACGATGACCCAGGGGCACAGTCACGATCACGAGCATGGCCACAGCCACGAGCACAGCCACACCCATGCCCAGGGGGTGCGCGGCAAAGCGCTCTGGTTCGTCATCGCGCTGACGCTCACCATCTTCCTGGCACAGGTCATCGGCGGCATCCTCTCCGGGTCGCTGGCCCTGCTTGCCGACGCCGGTCATATGCTCTCCGACGCCGGTGGGCTGATCGTGGCCGCTCTCGCCATGCTGATCGGTTCGCGTCCGGCGACCACGCGGTCGACCTACGGTTTCCGCCGCGCGGAGGTCATGGCTGCACTGGTCAACGCTGGAGCAGTGGCAGTGATCGGCGTGTGGATTGCAGTGGCCGCCTTCCGACGGCTCGGGGAGGGGCCCGAGGACATCCAGACCGGTCTGATGCTCACGGTTGCTGTGGTGGGTCTAATCGCGAACGTCATCTCGGCGGTGATCCTGCACCGCTCGACGGGGGAATCGCTGAATATGCGCGGTGCCTACCTGCACGTCCTGGTGGACCTGCTCGGCTCGGTCGCGGTCATCGTCGCCGCCGTGATCATCCAGTTCACCGACTGGCTCTGGGTGGACGCCGCCGCCTCCCTCATCATCGCGGCGATGATCCTGCCGCGGGCGTGGGCGCTGATGCGCGAGGCGGGCAGCGTCCTGATGGAGCAGGTGCCTGGCGGCGTGGACGCTCTGGGGGTGCAGGACGCCATCCTGGACACCCGTGGTGTTGAAGCGGTCCACGACCTGCACCTCTGGTCGGTCGACGGCGAGTCGACGATGGCCACCGTGCATGTGGTGACCTCCGACCGGGAGGCACGCGTCCTCGATGAAGTCCAGCAGGTCTTCGCCGACGCGGGGATCACCCACAGCACCGTGCAGCTCGAGGCGCCAGAACATCACGGCCACGAACACCTGGACTGTGACTCCCCGTTGGGCGGCGAGGTCCGCGAGGCCGGCGAGGAGCACTGAGCCGAACACTGCCGGGGGAGGGCGTGGGGGATGGTTCGGTGGACCTGTGTGCAGACGCGCGGCCATGGACGTACTAAGCTGTCCATGTCGTACGTCACCCTGGGTGGGCACGAGCCGCCACGGGGAAGAAAGGCGTGGGCCCCGACGCCTTCGACGCGGTCGTGCCGGAGGTGCCGGGAAATGCACACCTGTCAGGAGAACCTGTGAGTCAGAATTCCCGTCCCGTCGTCCTCATCGCCGACAAGCTCGCCCAGTCCACCGTGGACGCCCTCGGCGACTCCGTTGAGGTTCGCTGGGTTGACGGTCCGAACCGTCCTGAACTGCTGGAAGCCGTCAAGGATGCGGACGCTCTGCTCGTCCGCTCCGCCACCACCGTCGACGCCGAGGTGCTCGAGGCCGCACCGAAGCTGCAGATCGTCGGACGCGCCGGCGTCGGCCTGGACAACGTCGACATCGAGACGGCCACCGCCAAGGGTGTCATGGTCGCCAACGCCCCGACCTCCAACATCCACTCCGCCTGCGAGCTCGCGATCTCCCTGCTGCTGGCCACCGCCCGCCAGATCCCGGCCGCGGACAAGACCCTGCGTGACCACGAGTGGAAGCGCTCCGCCTTCAAGGGCGTCGAGATCTTCGGCAAAACCGTCGGCATCGTGGGCTTCGGCCACATCGGTCAGCTTTTCGCGCAGCGTCTCGCCGCCTTCGAGACCGACATCATCGCCTACGACCCCTACGCCAACCCGGCCCGCGCCGCCCAGCTGGGTGTGGAGCTCGTCGAGCTGGACGAGCTGGTCGCCCGCGCCGACTTCGTCACCATCCACCTGCCCAAGACCAAGGAGACCGCCGGCATGTTCAATGCCGAGCTGCTCGCGAAGTCGAAGAAGGGGCAGATCATCATCAACGCCGCCCGTGGTGGCCTGGTTGACGAGCAGGCGCTCGCCGACGCCATCAAGTCCGGCCATATCCGCGGCGCCGGCTTCGACGTCTACGCGTCCGAGCCCTGCACCGATTCCCCGCTCTTCGAGCTGGACGAGGTCGTCGTGACCCCGCACCTGGGTGCCTCCACCGTCGAGGCCCAGGACCGTGCCGGAACCGATGTCGCCGCCTCCGTGCTCAAGGCACTGGCCGGCGATTTCGTCCCGGACGCCGTCAACGTCACCGGTGGCAAGGTCTCCGAGGAGGTCGCACTGTGGCTCGGCCTGGCCGCCAAGCTCGGCACCGTCGCCTCCGGCCTGTTGGACGCCCCGGTCACCGCCGTCAACGTCGAGGCCCGTGGTGAGCTCTCGGGCGAGTCCGTGGACGCTCTCGGCCTGTCCGCCCTGCGCGGCGTCTTCGCCGGCGTCGTCGACGAGCAGGTCACCTTCGTCAACACCCCGCAGATCGCTCAGGAGCGCGGCGTGGAGCTGACCGTCTCCACCGCCGACGAGTCCGTCACCCACCGTTCCGTGCTCGAGGTCACCGTTGTCACCGGCGACGGCGCCTCGGTCTCCGTCATCGGTGCGCTGACCGGCCTGGAGCGCGTCGACAAGATCGTCCGCATCAACGACCGCGGCCTGGATCTGCGTGCCGAGGGCCTCAACCTGTTCCTCACCTACACTGACCAGCCCGGTGCCCTGGGCACTGTCGGTACTTTCCTGGGCCGGGCGGGCGTCAACATCGACGCCGCAGCCCTGTCCCAGAACGAGGACAACGACTCCGCCACCCTGGTGCTGCGTGTCGACAAGGAGATCGAGCAGGATCTGGTCGACCAGGTCGCCGACTCCCTGTCCGCGTCCCGTGCCGTGCTGCTCGACCTGAGCTAGGAACGCTCAAGCGAGGCACGCGCAGTTCGCCGACTCCGGCGGGCGGGCATTCCCCTGACGGGGTGCCCGCCCGCCGGCGTCTTTTTTGGTTAAGTTACTTATGCGGTAATGTTGGTGGTGTGAGCGACGACATTCGAGACACCGAGTCCACAGGCATCGCCGACACCGCCAACACTGCAGGTGCTGATGAGGCTGCCGCGAACGCCGACCTCGCCCTGGCCCGCGGGATCCGCGACACTGTGCGCGTCGGCATGCACATGGTACGCGCCCTGGAGGACACGGGGGAGCTGTCCCTGACGCAGATCGGCATTCTCAACACCCTCGCCGGCGAAGCGCAGTCCATCGGCCTGCTGGCCGGACTCGCCGGCATGACCCAACCCGGGATGACACAGCAGATCGACAAATTGGAGGCCGCCGGCGTCGTCCGCCGCTTCAAGGACGGTCGGGACGCCCGGGTTACCCTGGTCGAACTCACCGATCGTGGCCGTGAGATCCGCGCCAGCGACAACCACAAGCGTGACACCGCCATCGCCGACCACTCCGACCTGCTCAGTGACGAGGACCGTGAGGCTATCGTCCGCGGACTCGAACCATTGGCCCGGTTCGCCACGGAGTACGTCCAGCGCGTCCGGGACGACCACCGCTGAGTCTCTGCAGGATCCTGTGCTGGATACAGCGGGGGTACCGCAGCACGCGGCGCAACCACCGGATATTCTGGTGTCCAGCACAGATTACCCAGTAGTTGAGATGAAGGAACCCACGGAATGAAACTCGCCGTTATCGCCGGAGACGGAATCGGAACCGAAGTCACCGCTGAGGCGCTCAAGATGCTTGATGCCGTGACCGGCGAGGAGACCATCGACACCACCGACTACGACCTCGGTGCCCGTCGCTACCTGCGCAACGGCGAGCTGCTCACCGCCGAGGACCTGGCGTCCCTCAACGAGCACGACGCCATCCTGCTCGGCGCCATCGGCGACCCCCGCTCCGTCCCCGCCGGCGTCCTCGAGCGCGGCCTGCTGCTGCCGCTGCGCTTCAAGCTGGACCACGCCGTGAACCTGCGACCGGCGACGCTGTACCCAGGGTCCACCTCGCCACTGGCCAACCCCGGCGAGATCGACTTCGTCGTCGTGCGTGAGGGCACCGAGGGCCTGTACTGCGGCAACGGTGGCACTCTGCGCGAGGGCACCGACAATGAGGTCGCCAGCGAGGTCAGCCAGAACACCTGGTACGGCGTGGAGCGGGTCGTCCGCGACGCTTTCGAGCGTGCCCGGTCGCGCCGAAAGAAGCTGACCCTGGTCCACAAGACCAACGTCCTGGTCAATGCCGGTGGCCTGTGGTCCCGGGCAATCGACACCATCGGCGCGGACTTCCCCGAGGTTGACGTCGACTACTGCCACATCGACGCCGCGACCATCTACATGGTGACCGACCCGGGCCGCTTCGACGTCATCGTCACCGACAACCTCTTCGGCGACATCATCACCGACCTCGCCGGTGCGGTCACCGGTGGTATCGGCTTGGCGGCCTCCGGCAACATCGATCCCTCGCGACAGAGTCCCTCGATGTTCGAGCCGGTCCACGGCTCCGCCCCCGACATCGCCGGCCAGGGCATCGCCGACCCGTGTGCGGCGATCCTGTCGGCCGCGCTGCTGCTGCGTCATCTCGCCGGTGACGAGGGTGAGGACGCCGACCTGCGTATCGCCCAGGCAGAGAAGATCGAGGCCGCGGTGCTCGCCGAGGCCGGGTCCCGCGATGGCTCGCAGATCCGCACCGCCGAGGTCGGCGACCGGGTCGCCGACGCGGTCGCCGGCTAGTTTGCCGCCCTCGCAAATTCGGTGATGGTTCCTAGGCGACGATTGGCCTGATGGCCTCGATCTCGTCGCGGTTCTGTTCCTTGGCGATCTCGATGTCGTAGTCCATCTGTAGGTTCACCCAGAAGTTCTCGCTCATGTCGAAGGCCCTGGACAGTCGAATACCGGTGTCAGGGGTGATCTTCCGGGTTCCGTGGACGATCTCGTTGATGCGCCGGGGTGGAACATTGATGGCTTTGGCCAGCTTGTACTGGGAGATCCCCATGGGCTTCAGGAACTCCTCCAGGAGAATCTCGCCAGGGGCGAACGGCGCATGTGCCTTTGGGGTGGTTGTGTTCGGTTCGGATGTCATGACAGTCCTCCTCAGTGGTAGTCGGTGATCTCGACGTCTGACGGACCGTCCGGCGTCCATCGGAAGCAAATGCGAAACTGGCTGTTGACCCGTTCGCGCATCCAGACCTTCCTTGTCCGCGAGTCAGCGAATGACTGGATCATCGACCGGTAGTAACGCTGCGCGTTACTACATGGCAAGGGCAGGGGACGCTATACGCCATCTCACGGCACCCGCCGCTATCGATCACACCTCCGACAGTTCCCGCATTGTGAGACCTGCAGTTCAGGGATCTGCGGGGTCGTCGAGGAAAACGCCGGAGGTGTGACGGATTGCCAAGGGCGGATCAGGCGATCGCCGCGGCGGCCTCGGTACCCTGCCTGATCGCCCGCTTGGCGTCCAACTCCGCGGCCAGATCCGCACCGCCGACGATGTCGAAGCTGATCCCGGCGACCTCCAGCGGCTCGGCGAGTTCTTTGACGGACTCCTGGCCGGTGCACAGCACGATGGTCTCGACGTCCAGCACGCGACGGTCCTTCAGCTCCTTGGACAGGACGTTGCCCTTCCTGTCCTTCTTCTCCTCGTAGAACGCCAGGTGCAGGCCGTTGTCGTCGATCTTCTCGTAGGTCGCCCCGCTGATCTGCTCGACCTTCTTCATCTTCACCGCCGCCCGGTGAACCCAGCCGGTGGTCTTGCCCAGGGTCTTGCCCTGGCGGGAGTGCTTACGCTGGACCATGTAGACCTTGCGCAGTGGCTCGGTGGGCCGGGGCGAGGTGAGGAAACCGGGGGTCTCCGGGTCCTCGGTCACACCCCATTCCTGCTCCCACTCCTTGAGGTTCAACGTGGGGGAGTCATCGCCGGTGGGGGTGGTGAGGAACTCGGAGACGTCGAAGCCGATGCCCCCGGCACCCAGCACCGCGACTGTGGAGCCGATCGGCTTCTCGCCGCGCACCGCCTCGGCGTAGGTCAGGACGGTGGGGTGCTCGACACCCTCGATCTTCGGGATGCGCGGGGTGACACCGGACGCCATGATCACGTGGTCGAAGCCGCCCTCACCGTCGGGGCCGTTGACCAGGTCGTCGATGTCGGCGCGGGTGTTCAGCCGCACTTCCACCCCGAGGCGCTCCAGGCGGGTGGTGAAGTAACGGATGGTCTCGTGGAACTCCTCCTTGCCGGGGATGCGGGCGGCGATGGAGAACTGGCCACCGATGTGGTCCCGGGACTCGAACAAGGTCACCTTGTGGCCCTTCTCCGCCGCCGAGACCGCCGAGGACAGTCCGGCCGGGCCGGCACCGATGACGGCGACCTTCTTGGCCGACCGGGTGGGGGAGAGCACGAGTTTGGTCTCCCGTCCGGCCCGGGGATTGACCAGGCAGGAGACCTTCTTGCCGACGAAGGCGTGGTCCAGGCAGGCCTGGTTGCAGCCGATGCAGGTGTTGATCTCGTCGCTGCGGTCCTCGGCGGCCTTGGCCATGAAGTAGGGGTCGGCGAGCATGGGCCGGGCCATGGACACCGCGTCGATCTGGCGGGTGGTCAGGAGTTCCTCGGCGTACTCCGGGGTGTTGATCCGGTTCGAGGCGATCAGCGGGATGGATACCTCGTCGCGCAGGCGCTCGGTGAACTTCACGAAAGCGCCACGCGGCACGGAGGTGACGATGGTGGGAACACGCGCCTCGTGCCAGCCGATGTCGGTGTTGATCGCGTCCACCCCGTGACGCTCGGCGCGCCGGGCCATCAGGGCGATCTCGTCGAAGGTCTGGCCGTCCTTCACGAAGTCGGCGACGGACTGGCGCAGGATCACCGGGAAGTCCCGGGGAACCTGGCGACGGATCTCGTCGATGACCTCGATCAGGAAGCGCTGCCGGTTGGCGGTGGAGCCGCCCCAGCGGTCGGTGCGGTCGTTGGTGTGCGGGCAGAGGAACTGGTTGATCAGGTAACCCTCGCCGCCCATGATCTCGACGGCGTCGTAGCCGGCCTTGCGGGCCAGGCGGGCGGCCCGGCCGTAGGACCGGATGGTGCGTTGGATCGAGGATTCGGTCATCTGCATGTGCTTGAACGGGTGGATGGGGGACGGCTCGCTACCCGGTGCGGACTTGAAGGGGGTGACGCCGTAGCGTCCGGCGTGCAGGATCTGCATGGCGATGCGGCCACCGGCCTTGTGGACGGCGTCGGTGACGCGTCGGTGGTGCAGGACGGCCAGCGGGGTGGCCATGCGTCCGCCGAAGGGCAGCAGGTCACCGTCGCGGGTCGGGGCGATGCCGCCGGTGATGATCAGGCCGACGCCACCCTTGGCGCGCTCGGCGTAGAAGGCGCCGAGCTCGTCGGCGTGCCAGAAGCGGTCCTCGAGCCCGGTGTGCATCGAGCCCATGACGGACCGGTTGGGCAGGGTCATTCCGCCGATGGTCAGCGGGCGGAACAGGTTCGGGTAGGGGCTGGAGCCAGTGTTGGCGCCGGGGTTGGTGCCGGTGGTTTCGTTGCTCACGTCGGTGCTCTTCTCTTCGGAGTCGTCGGTGCAGTTGGTGTAGTCGGGAGGGGTCAGTCAGTCGGGACGGTCAGGCGGCGGGGGCCGGTTCCAGGGCAGCGAGGACCTCGTCGCACCAGGCGATGAAAGCCTCTTCGACCCGGATACCGCCGCGCAGCACTAGGAACTGGTGCAGGCGTCGCCCGGTCAATTGTCCGGTCAGGGGCGGTGTTGCGTCATCGGGGGTCTCGGTCGCTTCCGGGAACTGGGTCGCGGCGTAGCCCTGGTAGAGCGCCAGCTGTTCGACGTGCAGGGCGCGGTGTCGTCGTACATCGGCGAGGACGTCGTCAGCGTCCCCGTGTTCGGCGCCGCGAAGCTTCACGGCGAGGTCGTCGCGGAGTTTCATCAGGCTGGACGGTTCCGCGATCCAGTCGTGAAGTGCCTCGCGTCCGGCAGGGGCCAGGGTGTAGATCTTCTTGTCGGGTCGGCCGTCCTGGGGGACGTCGCAGCAGGTGACGAGACCGTCGGTCTGCAGGCGGGACAGGGTGCGGTAGATCTGCTGGCGGGTCGCGGGCCAGAAGTGGCCGAGTGAGGTCGAGAACTGTCCGCCCAGCTCGTAGCCGGTGCCGGGACGCTCCGCCAGGGAGACCATGATCGCATGTTCCAACGCCATGACAGCAGCGTAACGCGGACCGCCGACAGATCGGGGCATATTCCACAAATTGATGTGCAATTTGTTTCATACAGCCCCGTCGGGGTGGTTTCCCTCGATAAGGTTCACCGGTGAAATCATTCACTCCGATAGACTGCGGGCCATGAGTGTGGAATTGGATGAGGTCCGGCGGTTCCTGGCCGAACAGGAGCCCTACAGCCACCTGCCCGAAGAGGAGATGGCCGAACTCCCGTCGCAGATGGAGATCGTCTACGTCCGACGGGGGGATACCGTCATCACCGCCGGTCACCCCAACGACACCCTCTACATCATCCGGTCCGGGGCGGTCGACGTGCTCGACGACAAGAACGTCCTGCTCGACCGGAGGGAGAGCGGACGCTCCTTCGGTTACTCCACGGTCCTGTCGACCGACCTGTACGCCAGCAACTCGGGCATCGCGCCCGGTGGCAATGGTGGCCCCGGCGGCGGTGGCGCAGTGATCTCGCACTACACAATGACCGCGGTGGAGGACTCCCTGCTGCTCACCATGCCGGGGGAGGACGTCCGCGCCCTCGTCGCCCGCTACCCGGAGGTCTCCCGCTACTACGGCGGACTGTCCGCCCGCATCCGTGCCGACGCCGACCGGCTGCGCCGGCGCTCCGGGGCGGACGTCCTGCGCACCCGCCTGACCGACCTGCTGCCCGGCTCCGACCGTGCCCTGCGCACCGCGGTCACCACCGAGCCGTCCACCACCGTCGCCGACGCCGCCCGCCTGATGGTGGACAAGGACGTCTCCTGCCTCCCGGTGGTCACCCGTCCGACCGGACGCCCCCGCCCCGGCCACGGCGACGGCGCCGAACTCGTCGGCATCATCACCGACCGTGACATGCGCAGCCGCGTCGTCGCCGCCGGACTGTCCGGCGACACCCCCGTCGCCGAGGTCATGACCCCCGACCCCGTCGGCGCGGACACCGACGCCACCGTCTTCGAGGCCATGCTGCGTATGAGCGACATCGGCATCCACCACCTGCCGGTGCTCGACGACCACGGCGGGGTGCTCACCGTCATCGCCGCGACCGACATCGTCCGGCAACTGCGCGCCGACCCGATCTACCTGACCACCGACCTGTCCAAGGCCACCACACCGAACCAGCTCAGCCAGATCATCCGGGACACCAGTCAGATCGCCTCCGGCTTCATTGAGCGGGGGGCCTCACCCGACGAGGTCTCCGACCTGCTCACCGTGGGCCTGGACTCCCTGGCGCGCCGGGTGATCACCCTGGCCGAGGAGGAGGTCGGGCCACCGCCGGTGCCCTACGCCTTCGTCGTCGTCGGCTCGCAGGGGCGGCGCGCGGTGAACTTCGCCTCCGACCAGGACAACGCCCTGATCCTCGCCGACGACTACGACGAGGCCGAGCACGGGGAGTACTTCGCCACCCTGACCTCCCGGATCTGCGACGGTCTGCACGAGGCCGGCCAGATGCACTGTCCGGGCGACATGATGGCGTCCAACCCGAAGTGGCGCATGACGGTCAGCCAGTGGCAGCAGACCTTCCACGAGTGGATCACCGCCCCGCAGCCCGAAGCGCTGCTCTACGCCCAGATCTTCTTCGACATGCGGCTGGTCCACGGCTCCCGCGAGCTCGCCGACCACGTGCACCTGTCGGCCGTGGAGGCCGCCCAGGGCTCCCAGCGGCTGCACGCCCAGCTCGCCGCCCTGGCGGTGCGCAGCGACCCGCCACTGGGCGTCTTCCGCGGACTGGTCGTCGACCGCAAGGGCGACTACGCCCGTACCCTGCACATCAAGGCCGGTGGAACCGCCGCGCTGGTGCAGATCGCCCGGCTCTACGGCATCGTCGCCGGCTCCCCGTTGGTGGGGACCCGAGCCCGGTTGAAAGCGGCCGTCGACGCCAATGTCCTGTCCCGTTCCGGTGCACGGGACCTCTCCGACGCCTTCGAGTTCCTCACCTCGCTCACGCTGCGCCACCAGGCCGGTCAGCTGCGTCGCGGCAAGGAGCCGGACTACCGCATCGCCCCCGACAGCCTCGGCAAGCTCGACCGGGTGAACCTGCGGGACGCCTTCGGGATCGTCAAGTCCATCCAGTCCTCGCTCGCGGTCACCTACCCGGTGCGCAACACATGAGCGCGGCACGAAGAAACACCCCGGAGGAATCACTGTTCGGACGCCTGGTCAGTCGCCTGATGCGCCCGACCTCCCGGCGGGCGACCGGGGCGCTCGCCGAGTTCAACGAGGTGCCCGCCCCGCGGCCCGGCACACCCCTGACCGAGTTACCGATCCTCGCGGTGGACGTGGAGACCAGCGGGTTGGACGCTGCCAACGACAGCCTGCTGTCGATCGGGTGGGTGCCGGTCAACGGCCGGAGTATCGATCTTTCCGGTGCCAGGGAGATCGTGCTGACCCAGCGTCCGGAGGAGGCCGCGGCGTCCTCGGCCGCCGGGGAATCAGCGGTGGGTGACTCGGCCACGGTCCACGGCATCACCGATGATGAGGTGGCCGGGGGAGCAGTCCCGGCGAAGGCACTGGAAGAACTGCTGAAGGCGCTGGCAGGGAGGGCGATGCTGGTCCACTTTGCCCCGATGGAGCAGAACTTCCTCGGTGCGGCGTGCCGACGCGAGTTCTCCGGACCGCTGAACGTCCCGGTGATCGACACCCTGGAGATGGAGCGGCGGCGCATGGAGGTCCAGGGCACGGTCCCGCGCGGCGAGGACCTGCGGCTGCCCCGGGTCCGGGAGCGCTACGGGCTGCCGACCTACCGCAGTCACCGGGCGGTCACCGACGCCCTGGCGTGCGCCGAGCTCTACCTCGCGATCACTGCCCCGGACGGGATGACCCGGCAGTACAGGACGCTTCGCTCGGTGTCGTACTGAGCGAGGGGGACGGGGCACTGCGGGGCGGATACGAGACCGAGCAGGGTGTGAGATTCCTCACGGTGTGATCTCACGATACGGTCACACGCTGGTCTCTCTGTGGGAAATGCCGGTGGGGTGGTCGGACCGCATCCGGGGTTCTGTCGTCTCCACTCCAGTGCCTCTGTAGTGTGTGTGATCATGCGAATCTCAAGAATTGCCCACCCGGAAGGCATGGCCTTCGTGGCTCTGGAAGGGGGCGAAGCTGACGGTACGGGCGCGACCTGCCGTGAGATCGCCGGTCACCCCTTCGGTGAGCTGGAGTACACCGGCCGCACCTGGCCCATCGCCGACGTCCGGCTGCTGGCCCCCATCCTGCCCTCCAAGGTCGTCGCCGTCGGACGTAACTACGCCGACCACGTCAAGGAGGTCTTCAAGGAGTCCGCCGAGCACCTGCCGCCGACGATCTTCCTGAAGCCGCCGACAGCCGTCGTCGGCCCCGGTGCCCCGATCCGCAAGCCCGAGTGGGCCACCCGGGTCGAGTTCGAGGGCGAGCTCGCCATCGTCATCGGCAAGCCCTGCAAGGACGTCAAGCGTGACGACTGGAAGTCCGTCGTCCTCGGCTTCACCATCGTCAACGACGTCTCCTCCCGCGACCTGCAGTTCGCCGACGGCCAGTGGGCACGCGCCAAGGGCCTGGACAGCTTCTGCCCGCTCGGCCCGTGGATCGAGACCGACCTCGACTTCGCCGACCTCTCCGACCTGCCGATCAAGGCCCACCTGACCCACGACGGTGAGACCCAGACCAAGCAGGACTCCAACTCCGACCAGATGATCAAGGCCATCCCGGAGGTCGTGGAGTGGGTCTCCTCCGCCTTCACCCTGCTGCCCGGCGACGTCATCTGCACCGGCTCCCCGGCCGGCACCGCCGAGATGGTCCCCGGCGACTCGATCGACATCGAGATCCCGGGCCTGGGCCACCTGGTCAACCCGGTCGAGGCCTACGAGGCGAAGTAGTTCCCTCGCCCCTCCCACAGCGCGGACGCCCCCAGGGGTGCCCGCGCTGTGACGTTTCCGGGGGAGGGAGCGTCCTACACGGTGCGCAGCGCGGCGGGCACGTTGAGCGCCCGAAGGGCGGTCTGCAGCTTCGCCGTGGTCTCGGCGGCTTCCGCTGCGGGGGAGGACGTCTCGATGACCCCGCCGCCGGCCCACGCCCTCGCTGTCGCCCCGGCGACCTCCGCACAGCGGATCGTCACTATGTACTCCCCGTCACCCTCGGCATTGCACCAGCCGACGAAACCGGCGTAGAAACCGCGGGGACCCTCCACCTCGTTGATGATGCCGATCGCGTCATCCGTCGGGGTCCCGCCGACCGCCGGGGTCGGGTGCAGCATCAACGCCAGGTCCAGGGCCGAGAAGCTCGGGTCCTTGAGTACCCCACGGATCGGTGTGGCCAGATGCCACATCTCATTGGTGCGGATCAGCTCGGGGGAGTCGGGGATGACCAGTTCGCTGCACACCCCGGTCAACACCGTGCGGTAGTGGTCGACAACCAGCTGGTGTTCGGTGAGGTCCTTGGTGGAGTCCTGGAGGGAGCGTCCGACGGCCTCGTCCGCCTGCGGGTCGGGCAGTCGTGCCGCCGACCCCGCCAGCGGGTGGGCCTCGACGACATTTCCGGTGCGTCGGACCAGCACCTCGGGGGAGGAGCCGACGAGCATCGTCCCGCGGTCATCGGCGCGTCCGGTGGCGGACAGGTCCACTGCATAGCCGTCTCGCAACGCCGAAAGGTCGATCATGCGGGCGGCGATGAGAAGCGGGTCGATCTCGTCGGCGAAGGCGACATCCACCGCACGGGCCAGGACAACCTTGCGCAGCCGGGTGTTCTGCATCGTCCCGATCGCCGCGCTGACCGTCATCTGATGCTCTTCCGGGCTGGACAGCGGAAAGACACCGAGGACCTCCAACTGGGCGGCGGCCTCCATGCCCCGGTAGTGCGCCGGCGGCTCCAGCGGACCCTCGCTCTCGAGGACCGACTCCGGGACGGACAGGGCCGCCCGGTTTCCGGTGTCGAAGGGGACCGCCCCGACGACCAGGTCCACCTGCCCCTCGTGCAGCGCAGTCGCCGCCTCGAACGGGTCAGGAAAGGACGCGCTGGTGCCCTGCGTGCGGATGCTGCCCGACGCGCGGGACAGCAGGAAGTCAGGCGCCGTCGACGGGCGATCGTTGTTGATCACGCAGTCAACCGTACCCAGTGTCGGTGAACAGTCCGAATTGTCTTGGTGGTGAACGGGGTTTCCCCGGTCTCATCCCCGGCCGAGGTAGGGCATGCCGGCGGCGGTCACCGTGAACCGGTCCACGCTCACGGAGGTCGGCAGATCAGCCACACTGACCAGCAGGCGGGCGGCCTCCGCCGCATCGAACATCGGCTCGGAGGAACTGAACGCGCCCAACAGCTCCGTCCGCGCGTTTCCGATGTCCAGCTCGGTGGCGGTGACGTTGACATCCCTACCGTCCAGTGCGGTGGACACCGTCAACGACGCCACCGCCGCCTTGGATGCTGCATAGGCTGCCGCCCCGGCCCGCGGGGACTGGGCGGCGATAGACCCGTTGTTGATGATCCGACCGCCACCGTGGGCCGCCATCCAGGCGAACGCCGCGCGGGTGCACAGGAAAGTACCGGTGAGATTGGTGTGCACCGTGGCGGAGAAGTCGGCGACGTCGACACCGTCGAGCCGTCCGGTCGGGCCGGGGATACCGGCGTTGTTGACCAACAGGTCCAGCCGGCCGAAATGGTCGGTGATGGTGTCGAAGGCTATCTGCACCGAGTCCTCGTCGGTGACGTCGCAGACCACTGCGAGGTGCTGCGGGGCGCCTGCCCTGTCGGCCCTGTCGGCACCGTCGGCACCGTCGGCACTGTCGGCCCTGTCGGCACCGTCGGCACTGTCGGCGGGGGAGAGGTCGTCGAGTCCCTCGATGGTCTCCTCCAGGGTGGCCCGGGTGCGTCCCAGGGCGGCCACGGTCCAGCCGGCCGAGGCCAGCGCTGTGGCGAAGGCACGGCCCAGGCCGCCACCGGCGCCGGTGATCACGGCGACGCGGGGTCGGGTCGGCTGTGCGGCGGCGGAGGCGGTGACAGGGGCGGCAGCAGTTTCGGGATCGCTCATGCCGACCGAGTCTACGGAGGATGCTCCGCCCCACGGTCCATGGATACTGGAGACATGTCGTCCTCCAACGCCCCGTACCTCACCGCCGTCAACTGTTCGGTGGGCCTGACGCTCGGGCAGATCGGCCTCGACCGGGCCACGGCGCTGGGCGTGGACCGCATCGAGCTGTGGTGGCCCTGGGCCACACCCGAACCCGGAGCTGCGGCCGTCGACGAACTGGTTGCCGAGCTGCGCCGTCGGGAGCTCATACTGGTCGCCCTGAATTTCTGGGGCGGGGACACCGCTGCCGGTGAGCGGGGCGTCCTGCACCAGGAACCCCTGACCCCGACGCACCTGGACGCCCACGCCCGGCTGGCCGAGCTCACCGGGGCAGATCGGTTCAACCTTCTTGTCGGACGCGGCGGCCGCGACCTCACCAGCGCACAGCGCGACCGCACGGCTGCAGTGGCGGAGTCGGTCACCTCCCGGGGCCAGGGGACGGTGCTGATCGAACCGAGCCGCAGCCCCGGTGTGGGGCCCGCGGACTACCCGGTCCAGGTGATCGACGACGCCACTGCGCTCACCGACACCATTGGTGGTACCGGACTGCTCGCCGACTTCTGGCATCTCGTGGAGACCGTGGGGCACGACGGTATCGGCGAGTGGATCGAGGAGCTGGGTGCCGCAGCGTCCGACACCGCAGCGTCCGGCACCGCACAGACGGGGAACCTGCCCACCCACGTACAGATCGCCGACGACCCGGGGCGCGGCGCGCCGGGCACCGGGGAACTGCCGTTGGCGGATTGGGTGGCTGCGCTGCACTCGGCCGGGTACGTCGGCGACGTGGCAGGCGAGTGGGTGTGGTGAAATAGATGACCATGAGTGACATTCGAGTCCGTTTCTGCCCGTCGCCGACCGGGACCCCGCACGTCGGCATGGTGCGCACCGCACTGTTCAACTGGGCCTACGCCCGCCACACCGGCGGTAAGCTGGTCTTCCGTATCGAGGACACCGACGCCGCCCGCGACTCCGAGGAGTCCTACGAGGCCATCGTCGAGTCGCTGACCTGGCTCGGCCTGGGTTGGGACGAGGGCGTCGGCGAGCCCGGCGGCCCGCACGGCCCGTACCGTCAGTCCCAGCGTATGGACATCTACGCCGAGGTCCTGGAGAAGCTGAAGGCCTCCGGCGACGTCTACCCGGCGTACTCCACGGCCGAGGAGGTCGAGGAGCGGCACAAGGCCGCCGGCCGCGACCCCAAGCTCGGCTACGACAACTACGACCGCGAGCTCACCGAGGAACAGATCGCCGCCTTCGAGGCCGAGGGCCGCCAGCCGGTGTGGCGCCTGCGCATGCCGCAGAAGACCTGGGAGTGGCACGACCTGGTCCGCGGCGACATGAGCGTCGACGGCACCACCGTCCCCGACTTCGTCGTCGCCCGTTCCAACGGTCAGCCGCTGTACACCCTGGTCAACCCGGTGGACGATGCTCTGATGCGGATCACCCACGTGCTACGCGGCGAGGATCTGCTGCCGTCGACCCCACGTCAGCTGGCCCTCTACGAGGCACTGGTGCGCATCGGTGTGGCCGAGGCAACCCCGACCTTCGCCCACCTGCCGTTCGTCATGGGCGAGGGCAACAAGAAGCTGTCCAAGCGTGACCCGGAGTCCAACCTCTTCAACCACCGCGACAACGGCATCATCCCCGAGGGCATGCTGAACTACCTCTCCCTGCTGGGCTGGTCCCTGTCGGCCGACGAGGACATCTTCACCGTCGACCAGCTGGTTGCCAATTTCGACGTCGCCGACGTGAAGCCGAACCCGGCCCGCTTCGACCAGAAGAAGCTGGAGGCGATCAACGCCGACCACATCCGTCTGCTGGAGCTCGACGACTTCACCGCCCGGTTGCGTAGCTACCTGGAGGAGTACAAGGGCTTCCCGGCCGACTACCCGGCCGAGAAGTTCGCCTTCGCCGCCGACCTGGTGCAGACCCGCATCAAGGTGCTCTCGGACGCTGACGGTCTGCTGCGCTTCCTGGTCACCGCCGACGCCGACCTGGTGCTCGACGAAAAGGCGGCGAAGAAGAACCTCAAGGAGGACGCCGTGGAGGTCCTCGACGCCGCCATCGAGGAGCTGACCGCCCTCGGCGAGGCGGAGTTCGTCACCGCCACACTGGAGGAGAAGCTGTCCGGACGTCTCATCGAGTCCATGGAGCTCAAGCCGCGCAAGGCCTACGGGGCACTGCGCGTGGCCATCTCCGGTGCGGCGATCTCCCCGCCGCTGTTCGAGTCCATGGAGCTGCTGGGCCGCGAGTCCGCCCTTGCCCGCCTGCAGGCCGCCCGTGCCGTGACCCCGTTCCAGGCATCAGCTCAGCAGTAGTGGCCGCAGTAGGGCCGACACCGCAGTGCAGGATCCCGAAAAATGGTTGATAACCAGGGAATTTGCCACCGCGGAGGGGGTCTGGTTATAGTATTCCCCGTTGCACAGCACAGCGGCGGGGAGAATATCCACGACGTTATGTTGTAAGACAAATGGCCTATGGTGTAATTGGCAACACAGCGGTTTCTGGTACCGTCGTTCTAGGTTCGAGTCCTGGTAGGCCAGCGGAAACGCTGACAGTCACAGTGTGACTGAGAAATTGTTTTCATGCCCCGTTCGTCTAGCGGCCTAGGACGCCGGCCTCTCACGCCGGTAACACGGGTTCAAATCCCGTACGGGGTACAACAAGCGGACACCCCGCACTGACTAGCACAGCCTGGTTCGGTGCGGGGTTTCCGCTTTTGTCAGATGTACAGTGGGGCAGGTGACCATGCCCAAGAACCTCATCCTCGTCCGTCACGGCCAGAGCGAAGCCAATGTGATCCAGAAGGCTGACAAGGCGGGTGGACAGGCACTGTCCACCGAAGAGACCATGCTCGTCGCGGACCGCTCGTGGCGATTGACCACGAATGGGGTGGCGCAGGCACAGGCGGCCGGAGCATGGATCCGTGACAACGTCAGTACCCTTGACCGGTGCATCACCTCCCCGTATGTACGGACCCGCGAGACAGCCGCGAACCTGGGTCTGCGGGATGCACGGTGGGAGGAGAACCGGGTGGTCCGGGAACGCTCCTGGGGTGAGATCTCGTCGATGCCCCGGAAAGTCTTCCAGGAGCAGTACTCGCACAATGCCCTGTTGAAGCGCAAGGATCCGCTGTACTGGGCGCCGCCGGCCGGTGAGTCGATCGCGAATGTGGCGGAGAACCGGGTGCGTAACCTGCTGAGCACACTGCACCGGGAATCCAGCGAACAGAACGTGCTGATCGTCAGCCACGGCGACTTCATGTGGGCCACCCGCCTGGTGCTGGAACGCTGGAGCGACGAAGAGTTCCTGGAGTACGACAAGGATCCCGGCTTGACCATCTACAACTGTACGGTCGTGCACTACTCACGGGTCGACCCACTGACCGGGGGCGTCGCCGACTGGATGCGGTGGGTGCGCGTCGCCCACCCACGACGGGACCGGGAGACCGGGACCTGGTCGATGGTCGAGAGTCCCTGGGAGTTCTTCGACCGCGACTACCTGAGCAACCAGGACCTGCTCACCGTCGCCGAGGAACAGTCCAGGGTGCTGTCGGACCCGAACTCCTGAGCGCTGACGGACAGTCCCTAACGCCGCCCGGTGACCTGGCCGGCCTGCACCAGGCTGGGATGGACCAGACCGTTCTTTGTCGGACCGACCTCGACGGTGACCTCAGGGGAGATGACGTCGGAGCGGTCACCGTAGCCCATGAGGTACTCGTCGAAGGCGGGCAGCTGGACGTCTGGACGCACTGCACCTGCCAATTCAGCGGGGGAGACGTCCACCTGCCAGTCGGCGAGCAGGACGCTGCGTCCGTCCTCGGTGGTGGCCTCGATGACTGTGCCGGTTTCCGTGCCGCCCTCCAGGGCGAGGGCGGCGGCCTTCTTCGCGTCGGTGACAGTCAGGCCGGTCCACCAGGCGAAGTCCTTCACCGTCGCGGGGCCACGGGAGCGGAAGTAGCGGACGGCGAGCTCGCGCAGGGCGTCCTGCCCGGTGAACTCCGCTGGCTCGGCGACGACCGCGTCGTGGAGGACGAAGGTCCCCACGGACCCCTCCGGGACTCCCTGGATGATGTCGCCCTCGCCGCCGAAGTGACGCAGCAGGTGCCCGCCGCGGCCGCCGTCGGGGCCCACACCGGCGTCCTTGAAGACGCCGTAGCACTGGGTCCTGCTGAGTGTGGCACCGTCGGCCAGGGCGTCCAACAGTGCCGCACGGCAGAGGTCGACGTCGGCGTCGGTCAATCCGATGTTGCCGCGGCGCTTCTCTGAGGCACGTTGTACCCGAGGGGAGCACAGCACGGTGATTCACCGGACGTCCCGGGCGGGCAGCAGATGGTGGGTGCCGCGCTGGGACCAACTGCGCACGATGCCGGCGTCGGCGAGGTCCTGCGGAGACAGAGCCCGCCTCGCGGCTGCTCCGCAGGGCGAGGACGTCGCGTCCTGCCGCCGCATTCTCGGACTGGACGGCCGTCATCCAGGTGGCGACCTCGGCGATCGATCCCGACGCCGTCGACAACGGGTGTGGGGCGGACGGTGCCAGCAGCTGGGCGATGAGGCGGCGGGCGCGGATGTCGGACGGGCTGACGGCGGCGAGAGTCGACATACCCGCGACATTACCGGGCAGTATGGTGCGCGGACTGACGTTCACGTTCTGTAACGCATATCTGCAGGTGGTTGGTGTGATTATGTGGTTTTCGTCGGGGTCGTATATAGTTCTCCCCGTTGCACAGCGCGGCACCGCAGAGTTCTGGGGGAGTCGTAAAGATATGTGTCAACGCCGCGCCCCGTTCGTCTAGCGGCCTAGGACGCCGGCCTCTCACGCCGGTAACACGGGTTCAAATCCCGTACGGGGTACAAAACGTGAGTCAAATCACTCACGAAACGTAAGCGCCCTGCACCGACCTCGTTGGTGTGGGGCGTTTTCGTGTTCCTCTTATGCCTGCCTGGGTATTTGGCAGTGAACCTTGCCCCGCGGTTTTTATGGTCCTTTGATACGTTTGATGGAGCTTTTACACTGATACTAGTTTCAAGAGACTTCAAGGGACGTGGACAAGTGAAGATCAAGGGAGGACGCCGCGGCGTCGGAGCGCGCATCGTGGCGGGAGGGGGAGCCATCGCACTGGCTCTGACATTCGCCACAGTGGTGGATGACGACGTGCCACCGGCATCGGCGCAGTCGACGAGAACTGACGATGTATCCGACGTGACAGGTGAGGAAGTGGACGGTCCGGAGGACAATGAGCTCCTCATGCTCATGGACGCCTCGGAATCCATGTCTGAGAAGGACGAGGGGGACACGGTCCGCATCGAGGCTGCACGCGATGCCTTGCACGGCGTCGTGGGGGGCTTGGACGACTCCCTGAACGTCGGCCTCAGGGTGTTCTCGGGGGAAGTCACCGACCACGATGACGACGCGGCGTGCACCGACTCGGAGCTGGTACAGGAGATCGCGTCCGGTAACCGGGACGAGCTCAACTCGGCGATCGACGAGTACGACGCGGTCGGGGCCCGTACGCCGATCTCCTATGCCCTGGAACAGGCAGCGGAAGACCTGGGCGTCGAGGGGCAGCGGACCATCGTCCTGGTCTCCGACGGCGAGGAGAACTGCGCCCCGGACCCCTGTGTGGCTGCCTCCAACCTCGCCGACAAGGGAGTGGACGTCGCCATCCACGCCGTCGGCTACAACGTGGACGGGGCCGCCCGGGAACAGCTCGAGTGCATCGCCGACGCAGGTAACGGTGAGTACTTCGACGCTACGGACGGAGACCAGTTGAAGAGCACCCTGGCACGCCTGTCGCAGCGTGCCTTTCAGCCGTTCATGGTGGAGGGCGAGGAGGTTGACGGTGCCGCGAACATTGACTCTGCGCCGACGCTGGAGCCTGGCCAGTACGTCGACCAGTGGTCGGGGGACAAGCTCTTCTACCGGATCCCCCGTACAACCAAGGGATCGTCCATCCATGTCGGGTTGACCGCCATCACCGATGAGCAGACCACCGACTCGCTGGCGTTCGGGCTGGGAACCGAATCCACCGAGAACTGGGAACTCTTCGATGGAGCCGGTGCATCTGCGGCCAATTCAGACGTTTGTGTGGCAGAGCGCCTGTACGTGGGTTCAGGCTCAGGCTCCCAACGGATCCGGACCAACCAGGTCTCGGTTTTCCCGGGGCTCGGCCGTAGTGACAACGAGGACTGTGACTCCGCCAGTGACCTCATCCTCGTCGTCGAGCCCGCCGACGCCAGCGATGGAGGCAATGACGGCAATGACTTCGAGGGTCAGTCCTTCGAGATGCTCGTGGAGGAGGAGGCCCCGGTGGGCAACCTCGACAACCTTCCCGACATGGCGGAAGGGCCCATCGCCGACTACCAGTGGGAGGACCTTGAGCTGAGTGACAGCGGGGAGGAACTGATGGGCGGTAACTCCTTCAACAATGCCCCGGAGCTGAACCCCGGCGAAAGCTACGACTCGGAGATCTATCCCGGCGAGACCGTCGTCTACAAGGTACCGGTGGAGTGGGGCCAGCAACTGCAGGCCCAGGTGGACCAGCGCGGTGTGGAGGGCGACGGGGCCGACAATGCAGGTGACGGCTCACAGTCTGGCGATCAGATGCGTGGCGTGAACCTCCAGTTGTTCTCGCCGCGACGTGGTGCAATCGACCACACCTCGACGGCGGACGGGCAGGAGTTCGAGAACTACGGCACAACCGACGGGGCCTGGCAGGACATGACTCATCCGGTGCGGTGGAAGAACCGCGAAGGAGTGGAGGCCGCGGGCTTCGACGAGATGAAGTATGCCTCGACTGCTGGCGACTACTACGTGATGATCAGCCGCTCACAGGAGAACCACTTCAACTCCGGGATCATGCCGATCACTCTCACCACGGACGCCTTCGGCGAGGTCGAGGGTGAACCGGAATACGACACTTCCGGCGGTGGTGAGCCCGGCGACGCGAACGATGCGGCGCAGTCCGGCGACGAGTCTCAGGGCGACAGTCAGAACACGGCCCAGGAGGACTCCGGTACGTCCAGCACCACCTGGGCGATCATCGGTGCCGGCGGTGTCCTTGTGGTGATCCTGGTCGGGGCCGGGATCTTTCTCCTGCGCCGCTACCGCAGGTAGCTCTCCAGCTCCGCAGCCGCGGCCTGCAGGGCCTCGCGGTGGCGGGCGGCGGGAGACGGGCCCATGCGCTCGGCCGGCCCGGAGATCGACAGGGCGGCGATGACCCCGGTACTGTCGCGCACCGGGGCGGACACGCTGGCAAGGGCAGCGTCGCGCTCGCCGACCGATTCAGCGATCTGTCCGACGCGTACCGCCTCGAGGTCAGCGGCGGTGTAGGATGCCGTCGACAGGACGTCCTCCTGGAAACCGAGCGGGGCGAAGGCGACCAGCACCTTCGCCGCGGATCCGGCGGACAGCGTCATCCGGTTGCCCACCGGCACGGTGTCGCGCAGGCCGATCTGCGGTTCCGCTCCGGCGATGCAGACCCGCTGGTGGCCGGAGAGCTTGTAGATCTGCACGGCCTCGCCGGTGCGGGTGACCAGGTCGGGCAGCACGTGCTCGGCGGCCTCCTCCAGGCGGGTGGAGGTCTTCGGTGCCAGCTCGGCCAGGGCGGGCCCGGCGGTCCACAGCCCGTCGTCGAGACGGGTGACCATCCGGTGCTTCTCCAGGGCGACGGCGATGCGGTGCGCCGTGGCACGCGGCAGGCCGGTGGTGTCGCACAGCTCAGACAGGCTGTGTGGCCTGCGGGCGACGATGCCGAGGATGAGCAGGGCACGGTCGAGGACCTGAATGCCACTGGTGGTCGGGGTGGTGCCGGGCGCGAGGGTTGTGCCCGAATCGGAATCGGTGGGGTTTCCCATGATCTGATACTATACATTCCAAATAGTGGAACTTCCAGGACATCCCGAAGTGACGATCGGGAGCATCCGGGAGGGACCTGGAGATGGAGGAGAACCCGTGAATGCTGTGACCCGGCAGTCGCGAACCGAGACCCCGCGCACCCTGGCAGAGAAGGTCTGGGACGCCCACGTCGTGACCAAGGGGGAGGACGGCGGACGCGACCTGCTGTTCATCGACCTGCACCTGATCCACGAGGTGACCAGCCCGCAGGCCTTCGACGGACTGCGCCAGGCCAGCCGGCCCGTCCGACGTCCTGACCTGACCCTCGGAACCGAGGACCACAACGTCCCCACCCTGGGCGTGCACACCGGCAACCTGCTGGAGATCGAGGACAAGGTCTCCCGCACCCAGGTCGAGGCGCTGCGGAGGAACTGCGACGAGTTCGGCGTCAAGCTGCACCCGATGGGCGACGGCGAGCAGGGCATCGTCCACACCGTCGGGCCGCAGCTGGGCGCCAGCCAACCGGGCATGACCATCGTCTGCGGCGACTCACACACCTCCACCCACGGGGCCTTCGGCTCCATCGGTATGGGCATCGGCACCAGCGAGGTCGAGCACGTCCTGGCCACCCAGACGCTGCCGCTGACCCCGTTCAAGACCATGGCCATCGAGGTCAGCGGGACCCTGCAGCCCGGGGTCACCGCCAAGGACCTGATCCTGGCCATCATCGCCAAGATCGGCACCGGTGGCGCCCAGGGGCACATCATCGAGTACCGCGGCGAGGCGATCCGTAACCTCTCCATGGAGGGCCGCCTGACCATCTGCAACATGAGCATCGAAGCGGGTGCCCGGGCCGGCATGATCGCCCCCGACGACATCACCCTCGACTACCTCAAGGGACGCCACTACGCCCCCACCGGCACCGACTGGGACGAGGCGGTGGAGTACTGGCGCTCACTGGCCACCGACGAGGGGGCGTCCTACGACACCGTCGTCGAGATCGACGGCGGTGCGCTGACCCCCTTCGTCACCTGGGGAACCAACCCCGGCCAAGGGCTGCCCCTGTCGGGACACGTGCCCTACCTGGAGGACATCACCGACGAGACCGCGCGCGAGGCCGCAGAATCCGCCCTGGACTACATGGGCCTGGAACAGGGCACCCCACTGCGCGAGATCGCCATCGACACCGTCTTCCTCGGCTCCTGCACCAACAGCCGGATCGAGGACCTGCGCGCCGCCGCCGCTGTCATCGAGGGACACCGGGTCGCAGAGAACACCCGGATGATCGTGGTGCCCTCCTCGACCCGGGTGAAGACACAGGCGGAGGAAGAGGGGCTGGACCGGATCTTCCTCGCCGCCGGTGCCGAGTGGCGCACCGCCGGCTGCTCGATGTGCCTGGGCATGAACCCCGACCAGTTGGCACCGGGGGAGCGCTCCGCATCGACCTCCAACCGTAACTTCGAGGGACGCCAGGGCAAGGGCGGACGCACCCACCTGGTCTCACCGCCGGTCGCCGCCGCCACCGCCGTCGTCGGCCACCTCGCCAGCCCGGCTGATCTGTAAGGAGTCACACCCATGGAGAAATTCACCAACCACACCGGCGTGGCCCTGCCGCTACGTCGCTCCAACGTGGACACCGACCAGATCGTGCCGGCCGAGTACCTGAAGCTGGTCACCAAGACCGGCTTCGAGTCCGGCCTGTTCAAGTCCTGGCGTCGCGACCCGGAGTTCATCCTCAACCAGCAGCCCTACGTGAACTCCTCGATCCTGGTGGCCGGGCCCGACTTCGGCACCGGGTCCTCCCGCGAGCATGCGGTGTGGGCGCTGCTGGACTACGGCTTCCGGGTGGTGTTCTCCCCGCGCTTCGGCGACATCTTCCGCGGCAACACCGCCAAGAACGGTCTGCTCGCCGCCACCATGACAGCCGAGGACATCGAGCTGATCTGGAAGCTGCTGGAACAGCAGCCCGGGGCGGAGATGACCGTGGACCTCACCGAACGTACCGCCACTCTCAGCGAGCACGTCTTCGGCTTCGAGGTCGACGACGACACCCGGTGGCGCCTGCTCAACGGACTCGACGACATCGGTATCACCCTGCAGGACGAGGGCGCCATCGCCGACTACGAGGCGTCCCGCCCGACGTTCAAGCCGGTCATCCGGTAGGACGCTGACGCCGACTGTGGCACCGGCTGCGGCGCCGACCGCCGTGCTGCTGGCACCGGCTGCAGCGCTGACTGCTGCGCTATAGTCAGGAGGTATGGCTGCTCAGCAGAGAATTGTCCCGCTTCTGAGAATCCCGGCCGGGGACCACGGCATCGTCGGCGCCGCCCGGTTCTACCTCGATGCGTTCCGGCCGCTGGAGGAGGCCGGGCTCGAGGTCGGGGCCGGGGCACAGCAGGACGAGGGCGTGGAGGTCTCCATCGCCGGGTTCCGGATCGGGCTGCAGGATGCTGCAGACAGTGCAGGTCATCCGGCATTGATGACACCCGCGACGAGTTTCACCGTGAACGTCGACCCCTTGTTCTTCGGCTGGACTCCGGAAGCGGAGCAGTCGGACCCGGCTGCGGCGAATGCCGCCCGGTCCCGGGCCAGGGCAGCCCTCGACACCGTGTGGGACGCTCTGTCGGATGCTTCGGCCGGTTACGGGACCGGACTGGAGCCTGCGGTGCTCATGCCGCTCGACAAGTACCCGTTCAGCCCCCGCTACGGCTGGATCCAGGACTGCTACGGGGTGAGCTGGCAGCTCATGCTCACCGACCCGGTCGGTGAACCACGACCGGCGATCATCCCGTCCTTCCTGTTCGGAGGGGCGGCGCAGAACCGTGCCGGGGAGGCCCGTGACACCTGGCTCGAGGTGTTCGGGGAGGTGCTGCCCGGGCAGCAGACGGGTGCGGAAACCCGGGCGGGCGAGCGTGTCGACTACCCCGAACAGACCGGACCGGCACCGGCGGGGGCCGTCATGTTCAGCGACATGCAACTGGCCGGAACCTGGTTCACGGCCATGGACTCCGGGGTGGACCAGCCCTTCACCTTCACCGACGCGGTGACCTACCAGATCAGCTGCGGCACCCCGTTCCAGGCGGAGGCACTGCGACGCCGGCTCGGTGGCACCGGTGGCACAGACGACTTCGGTGTCACCTGGGCACCCCGGTACGACGTCTGATCCGCCTCCGCCGGGAAAGCAGCTACACCACCGGCAGGGGAGAGGCCAGGTAGTCCGCGCCCAGCAGAGTGTCGTCCGCCCCCAGGTGCAGCACCCATACGCAGGACTTCTTCACCCGGACGTCCTCGATCTCGATCCCGGCGTCCTGCGCCAGGCCGGTGATCACCCCCGGCATCACCACGCCCTGCGAGCACACCACGCTGACCGGGGCGGCCGTGGCCTTCACCAGTGCCTCCATCACGGTGCGCGGGGAATGCTCCAGGGCCGCATCGCCAAGGTGCGGGTCGGTGACGATGTCGAGCCCCAGCTCCGTGGCGACCGGCTCCACCGTCGACACACAGCGCTCCGGGTCGGCACTGGCCACCGCCCCCGGACGGTAGCCACTGAGCACGCTGGTCAACGCCTCCGCCTGACGACGCCCCTTCTTCGTCAACGGTCGCAGCAGATCGTCCTGCCCCCAGTCGTCCCGGTCCATCGCCTTGGCGTGCCGGACATAGAGGACGCGGCGGGTGCAGCCCAGGGCCAGCACCTCCAGGGCGGCGGCGATGACATCACGGTCGGCGTCGTAGCTCACCCGCTGCGACGCCTCCTCCGGGGTCACCCACTCCAGCACATCGACCTCGTCATTGGCGACGAAGTCACCTTCGGTCACCTCGGCGGTCCAGTAGTAGACGACCTTCGTCTTCTTCTGCACCGGGTAGTGGACGTGTCCCAGCAACCAGCCGAGGGTCGGGGAGTAGCCCGTCTCCTCGAGGATCTCGCGGGCGGCGGTCTCCGGCAGGTTCTCCCCACGGTCGACCTTGCCCTTCGGCAGTGACCAGTCGTCGTAGTGCGGCCGGTGGATCACCGCGATCTCGATGGCGCCGTCGTCGGCGGTTTCGGCGACCCCTCGGCCGGCCGGGGTCGTCCGACGCCACAGCACCGCCCCGGCGGCGAAGACTGGACGCTCGAACTCCTCGGCGGGGGTGCTGCCGATCCGGGCCACATGGCCATCGGAGATCTGCAGGTTTCGTGAGGCCAGCGAAGTGGAAAGGTCGCCGATGCCGTTGTGGGTCGTCACGTTGAGGGGCCTTCCTGTCGACGCGGGTTCAGGTGGAGTCACCACCGTTGCCCCGTGCGTCTGGTTCAATGTTTAGAGGCAGCGTGCATGAGACAGCACTGATGCATCATGCATTCGTCATTCTAGCCAGGACAAGTAAGGGAGAGCAGCGGATGGTTCGGATAGCGGTCATGGGATCGGGCTCCTGGGGCACGACGGTGGCCAAGGTGTGCGCCGACGCTGCAGCAGCGTCCGGCGACGCACCGGATGCCGACAACCCCGTTGTCACCCTGTGGGCCCGACGCGAGGAGGTCGCCGCGGAGATCCGCGAGCAGCACACCAACTCGTCCTACCTGCCGGACGTCATCCTGCCGGAGACGATCACCGCCACCAGCGACGCCGCCGAGGCACTCGCCGGGGCCGACGTGGTCTTCCTCGGGGTGCCGTCCCAGTCACTGCGCTCCAACCTGGCCGGCTGGCGCGACCTGATCGGCCCCGACGCCACCCTCGTCAGCCTCGCGAAAGGTATCGAGCACTCCACCGGACGCCGGATGAGCCAGGTCATCGCCGAGGTCGCCGAGGTCGACGAGTCCCGGGTGGCGGTGCTCTCCGGACCGAACCTCGCCGCCGAGGTCGCCCGGCAGCAGCCCGCCGCCAGTGTCGTCGCCTGCACGGACACCGCCCGGGCCAAGACCATCCAGGCCGCCATGCACGCGCCCTACTTCCGGCCCTACACCAACGACGACGTCATCGGCTGTGAAGTCGGCGGTACCTGCAAGAACGTCATCGCCCTGGCCTGCGGTATGGCCGCCGGCATGGGCATGGGGCACAACACCATCGCCTCGGTGATCACCCGCGGGCTGGCCGAGATCACCCGGCTCACCGTCGCCCTCGGCGGCAACCAGCGGACCATGGCCGGACTCGCAGGCATGGGAGACCTGGTGGCGACCTGTAACTCCCCGCTGTCGCGTAACCGCACCTTCGGCGAACGTCTCGGCAAGGGCGAGTCCCTGGACCAGGCCAGTGCCGCGACGAAGGGCCAGGTTGCCGAGGGCGTGATCTCCAGCATGTCCGTCGAGGAACTCGCCGTGGCCCACGGCATCGAGATGCCGATCACCCGCGAAGTGGTCAAGGTCTGCCACCACGGTGGCGACGTGGACACCGCGATCCGCGCGTTGATGGGCCGCAGCCGGAAGGCTGAGTAGACTCCCGCTACACTTGGGGGCCGTGACTGAACCCGCGAACCAGACCAGCCAGCCCCGCCGCACCACCGTCGCGGTCCTCTACGGCGGTCAGAGCACCGAGCACAGCGTGTCCTGCATCTCGGCAGGAGCCGTGATGTCGCACCTCGACCCGGACCGCTACGAGGTGGTCCCGGTGGGGATCACCTCCACCGGCATCTGGGTTGCCGGCACCACCGACCCCGAGAAACTGACCGCCAAGGGCAGGGAACTGCCGACCGTCAGCGGTGGACGCGCGGTCTCCTTCGACCTCGGGACCCCGGCAGCCGCCGGTGGTGCCGCCGGACACGTGGGGGAAGGGAACTCCGGCGCCGCCCTACGGTTCGGCGACGGCTCGCTCTACGCCCGTGTCGACGTGGTCTTCCCCGTCCTGCACGGGATCAACGGTGAGGACGGCACCGTCCAGGGATACCTCGAGCTGGCCAACGTGCCCTATGTCGGCAGTGGTGTCTTCGCCTCCGCGGCGTGTATGGACAAGCAGTTCACCAAGGCCGTCGCCCGCCACGCCGGTATCCCCGTCGGCGACGAGATCGTGCTCACCGAACAGCGCGAACTCACCGACGAGGAGAAGGCCCGCCTGGGTCTGCCGGTGTTCGTCAAGCCCGCCCGGGGTGGTTCCTCGATTGGCGTGTCCAAGGTCAGCGACTGGGCCGACCTGCTCGCCGCGGAGACAGAGGCATTCCGGCACGACGGCAAGATCCTCGTCGAAGCGATGCTGCACGGCGTGGAGGTCGAATGTGGTGTGCTCCAGTACCCGGACGGCGCCGTGCGGGCGTCCTACCCGTCGATGCTGAAGGGCACCGAGGACGGGCCGGAGGGCTTCTACGGCTTCGACACCAAGTACCTCGACGACATCATCAGCTACGAGATCCCCGCCCCGCTGCCCGAGGCCCAGGTCGCCGAGGTGCGTCGTCTCGCCGTCGAGACCTTCACCGCCCTGGACTGCTCCGGTCTGGCCCGCGTGGACTTCTTCGTCACCGAGGACGGTCCGGTGCTCAACGAGCCGAACACCATGCCCGGGTTCACCCCGATCAGCATGTACCCCAAGATGTTCGAAGCCACCGGCGTGGCCTACCCGGAGCTGCTCGACATCCTCATCGCGCAGGCGCTGCGCTGACGGCGGGGGCGTGGGGCGCAGCGGCTCAGGGACATAGGGGCGCAGCGGCGTAGGGGAGCGGGATCAGTCGAGGAGGGGAAGGTCCTCGACCAGGTCCAGCACAGCCAGGACGTCGCGGGGGATGAACTCGGCGACGGTCATGCCGACGACATCGGCGGCCGCGGAGACATCGGCGAGGACGCGTCGGACCTGCCCCAGCGTCAGTCCACCGGGGATCTGCCCGAGACCGAGGGAGACCTCGTCACTGTCGACCGTGTCGACGTCCAGGTGAACGGCGACCCGGGAGGTGCCGGTGGCGGCGATCCACTCGGTGAGCGCGGAGCTGTCCGTCCGGAGCTGGTCGGGGGAGAAGGTGGTGAGCCCCCACTCGTCAACGTTGGCGTAGGCGTCGTCCTCCCAGGCGTGGATACCGACGAGGGCGACCCGTGACGGGTTGACGTGGGCGGGGAGCCGGTCCAGGATCTCCGGGTCGCCATGTCCCGTGATCGCGCTGACGGCCATGGCGCGGTAGCCGTCGTACCCGGTTTCCGGGGTGTCGGTGTCGGGGTGGGAGTCAATCCAGATCACGGCCAGGTCGTCGCCGTAGCATGCGGCCAGTTCGGTGAAGGGGACGATGCTGACCGAGCACTCGCCGCCGAGCGTGAGGATGCGGTCATGGGGGTGCCGGGCGATGGCCTGCTGTCCGGCCTCCAGTGCGGCCAGAACAGCGGACCGGGACTCCACACCGTTGGTGGGCCCTTCATCAGGCTCGCCGCCGTCGACCGGGACGACCTCGGTCGGGCCGTTGTGCTCCGGCAGGAGGGCGTCCAGCACCCGGGTGCCGACGGTGTATCCGCGCCGGGCCTTGTCCACCGGCATACCGGGGAGCAGCTCGGCGACTGTGGCGGCACCGGCGCCCTGCCACTGCGGCCAGACGAGACGGAGGGTGGTGGGATCGGTGGTGATGTCTGACATCGGGGAAACTGTCCGCTCAAGTGGGGGTGTGGTGAAAGAGAGGGTGGTGGGTTACTCCCCGGTCTTCTCCAGGGTGTCACTGATCACCCGGGAGACCTGGGTGATCACCGCGTCCCCGGCATCGGTCGGCAGGGAGACCGCGACGAGCTCCTCATAACCCAGTGCGTACCAGACCCCGGCGGTCGATCCCTCGACCAAGGCGGTGTCCTGGAACCACGGCACGTCGTTGACCTGGGTGAGCTGCGCACCGGCCTCGTAGGAGTCCGGCAGCGACACCCCACACCGCAGGACGACCGGCTCGCGTCCGGACGCCGTCCACACGATGGCACCGTCCAGGCCACGGTTGCCCGCCCAGTCCGGGGTCTCGGTGATCCGCTGGTAGTCGCCGATGGTCTCCGGCAGGGCGTCCTCGAACGCCCGGCAGGACGCTGCGTCGGTGCCGTCGGTGCCGTTGGTGCCGTTGGTGCCGTTGGTGCCGTTGGTGCCGTTGGTGCCGTTGGTGCCGTCGGTGCCGTCGGAGTCGTCGGTGTCACCGAGGTCGGACAGGGGGATCGGGGCGGGTTCCGGAGCATCCTCCGCCGAGCCGTGCGCGGTGACCGCCTCGCCGATGCCGGTGAGGTCACCGACGCTGAGGTCTGCATCCGTCGTCACCGCCACCACCGGGGACTGTCCCACGGCGTACCAGGTCGACAACTCGGAACCCGGGGTGGCGTCCTGGATCTCCAACCAGGGCGTCCCACCGCCGTCCTGCGGATCGGTCAGCTCACTGACCTGGGTCAACTGTCCCGGGGTGGACACCCCGCAGCGCACCGTGAGCTCGGTGCCGCCACTGTCGCGGAAGCCCGCCGCCCCCTCCGGTGCGGGATCGACGATCCCGACATCACGGAAATCACTGATCCGGTCGGGCAGGTCGTCGATGGTGGCGGCGCAGGCATCGCTGTCGGCGGCCGGGGCCTCCACCGGGCCCATCGCCACGGCCGTGTAGACATTCCGGTCGATGAGAATCTTCGCCCCGGCAAGCACCGCCGCGACGAACACCACCGACAGGATCAGTGCGATCACCGCAGTGCGTCGCGACGATCCACCGGCGGAGTCTGCATTCCCTGTGCTCTCTGGGTTATCTGGTCCAGCGTTTCCGTGTCCGGGGGTACTGCTACCCTGATCGGTGACCTTTGACCGTGAAGACATGCGGATGATTGTACGTAGTCTCCCGGTCCCGCCCACAAGCGACGGTACGTGAACGACCTGAGGAGAAGGATGACCGGCGAGAGTTCCGGACAGCTCACCGTGGCGGACGCCGGGGAAGCGGCGACCATTGCCGCGATCCAGCAGGCTGCCCCCAGTGAGATCAACGGCGACGACGCCGCGGTGCTCGACCCGGCCCCGCCCAACTCCCGCTACATCGCGACGACCGACGTGCTCGTCGACGGCGTCCACTTCCGCTTCGACTGGTCCACCCCCTTTGAGGTGGGGGTCAAGGCCGTCACCCAGAACTTCGCTGACATCCAGGCGATGGGAGGTCGTCCCGCCGCCGTGCTCATGTCACTGGCCACCCCCGGTGACCTGCCACTGGACACCGTCCGGGACATCGCCGCCGGGATCGGCTCCACCGCCGCGCCGTGGGCGGTGGAACTCGTCGGCGGGGATGTGGTGACCTCCAGCCAACTGGTCATCTCCATCACCGCGATCGGCCTGATCGCCGGTCCGGACCCGGCGTTGACCATGGGTGCCGCCGAACCCGGTCACCAGGTGGTCGCCAGCGGTGTCATCGGCCACGCCGCCGCCGGGGAGGCGATCCTGCGGTACTTCGGTTCACGGGACGCGGTGCCGGATGATGCCGTGCTGCAGGAACTAGTCCGCCGGCACTGCGCCCCGACCCTGGTGGTCGGACGCGGTGCGGTGGCCCGCGCCGCCGGAGTCAAGGCCATGACCGACAACTCCGACGGTCTGCTCAAGGACCTCACGAGCCTGGCACGGCGCAGCAATGTGACCATCGACCTCGACGGGGCGGCACTGACCCCGGACGCCCAGCTCTACTACGCCGCCGAGGTTCTCGGCGTCGACCCTTTGCAGTGGGTGCTCACCGGCGGCGAGGACCACACCCTGCTGGCCACCACCGACCAGGAGCCCCCGGCCGGGTACCGCTTCCTGGGCACGGTCGGGAAGGGCACCGGCGAGGTGGCATCGGGTGCGGGAACGGATCCGGCTGCGGATCCGGCCGGGGGACCGGCAGATGCCGCCACCCCGGTGATCGGCGCCACCCCCACAGTGACCGTCGACGGACAGATTCCCGCCTACATCGACGGATGGGACTCCCTGTCCCATGGCGGTGACCGCCGGTGAACGACAGCGAAGCTAGCGACGCCAATGTGCTCGCCGGGCGCATACTGGCGACGATCCACCCCAGCTGGCGGACGATCCTGACGGACGGCGGGGCTGAACCGGCCCTGGACACCGTCGTGCACCAGGTGGCTCAGCGGATCCTCGACGGTGAACAGGTCCAGCCCGCCCCGGAGAACATCCTCCGGGCGCTGTCCCACCCCGCCGACGACACCCGGGTGCTGATCCTGGGGCAGGACCCCTATCCGACCCCCGGACATGCAGTCGGACTGTCCTTCTCCTCGGCACCTCAGACCCGACCGTTGCCGAAGTCGCTGCAGAACATCTACACCGAATACCAGGACGACCTGGGGCACGACCGTCCGCAGTCCGCCGACCTGACCCCCTGGACCGACAACGGGGTGATGCTGCTCAACCGCGTGCTCACCGTGAGCGAAGGGCAGGCCGGCAGTCACCGCGGACTGGGCTGGGAGGCCGTCACCGAGGCGGTGGTCAACCATCTGGCGACCCGTCCGATCGCGGCGATCCTGTGGGGCAAGCAGGCTCAGGAGGTCGCCGACGTCATCGGCCGGGACCGGTGCGTACTCTCACCCCACCCGTCGCCGTTGTCGGCCTACCGTGGCTTCTTCGGCTCACATCCCTTCACCCGTGCCAACGGGATCCTCGAGGCGCAGGGGGTGGCTGCGGTGGACTGGGACCTCGCAGGGCAGGATACCGGGCAGAAGAACAATGCGGTGACTGGACGGACCGTCCTGCACGGCACCGCACCACTGTGGGAGGACGGTGACGCATGCTGACCGCGAAACACATCGCCACCTGGGCGGAGTTGGCCGCGTCCGGCCTGCGCCGGCACCGGGACGAGATCAACCAGCTCAATGTCTTCCCCATCCCGGACTCCGACACCGGATCGAACATGACCTCCACCATGGAGGCCGCAGTCGAGCGGATGAACCAGGAACACGGTGAGCTGGGAACCTCGGGCGACCAGCGTGCCATGAGCTACGGCGAAGGCGGGGAAGCCTCCGTCGCTGACCTGGCTGCGTCTCTGGCCGCCGGTGCCGTCGTCGGCGCCCGAGGTAACTCGGGACTGGTGCTCAGCCAGCTGCTGAGGGCAGTGGCCGACACCGCCGCCCGAACCTCGTCCGGAAACCTCCCGGTCGCTGAAGTGCCGCGGATGCTGCATCGGGCCGAGAAGCTCGTCCGACGCGCGGTCTCCGACCCGGTCGAAGGCACCATCATCACCGTGCTGCACGCCGCCGCCGAACGCGCCGAAGCCGTCTCCACCAGCCAGAACGACCCGCCTATCGTCGAGGTGATCACGGCGTCCCGTGATGCGGCGATCGAGGCTCTGCACCAGACCACCGCCCAGCTGCCGGCGCTGGCCGAGGCCGGCGTCGTTGACGCCGGTGGCAGGGGCCTGGTGGTCATCCTCGATGCGCTTGTCGAGGCATTGGACGGTGAGGAAAGTGACGCAGCCAGCGGAGATGCAGCCGCAGCCACGGCCGCGGACACACCCGCCGCAGCGGCCGCGGACACCGCAGCGTCCTGCGGATCCGGTGCCGCCGGTGCCGCGTCCGGCGCCACCTCCGCGACCGTCCCCGCCGATGCCGCAGCGGAGATCGAGGTGATGTTCACCTACGGCGGTGACATCGACACCCTACGCGGTGAACTCGACCGGGGAGGCAACAGTGTCGTCGTCGTCCCCGTCGATGACGGGCACTGGCGCGTTCATGTCCACACCCTCGTCGGCGGGCCGTTGATCGAGTACGCTTTCGCCCACGGTGAGGTCTCTGAGCTGCGGTTGGAGGCGCTTCCCCTACGCACTGGACCCGTTGTCGACCCGGCCGGTGAACTGCGGCGCCCGGTTCTGGCACTCGTCCCCGAGGGGCGGCTGCGTGACGTGTTCACCGAGGCCGGCGCCACCGTCGGGACGACCGGGAAAGTTGTGGCAGAGCTCAAGGAACGTGCCGGTGAAGACTGCATCGTCCTGACCAACGGGCAGGACACAACCGAGCTTTTCGACATCCTCTCCGACAGCGGAACCGAAGCGATGGTCGTCGACACCGAGAGCTTCGTCGGCGGACTGGCGGCAATGGCCGTCTACAGTGCCGACGCCGACGCCGAAGAAAACGCCGAAGAGATGGCCGACGCCGTGTCCTACCAGCGGTGGGCCACCGTGGACGGCGGCCCCGAAGAACTGTACAACCAGGTCCGGGAACTGCTCATCCCCGGCGGCGAACTGGTCACCGTCCTCTACGGAGACAAGGCCGACGGGCAGGAATGGAGTACCGAGGAGGTCATATCCGTCGAAGACGCCCTGCGGCAGGACCATGCCGCCGACGGGACCGAAATCGAGATTCACGGCTACCGCGCCCCCGGACTCGGGGTCAGCGCCCAGGTGGGGGTGGAGTAGATGCTCGGCTGGGACGATCCGCGGCCGCTGAGTCAGGTCATCCCGCCCGACCGTGCCCGTACCCTCGCCGGGAAACCCGGGCTGGTGACCATGGCTGATGCCCTGCTGAACTTCCCGGCGTCCTACGTCCATACCAGCGGCACCGGTGCCATGAGCGACGGTGGGGACGGACTGGTCGAAGGCGACCACCTCACCTGCCTCGCCGAAATCACCTGGACGCAGGTCCAGGACAACCGCGGTCGACGCGGCCCCCGCGAGATCCTCAACTTCCGCTTCCGCGTCGACGGGGTCGACTTCTCCTCGGCACTCTTCGGGAATGTGCGCTCGCACCAGCCCTTCATCGCCATCGGTGCGAAAGTGATGCTGGCCGGGAAACTCGGCCTGTTCCGCGACGAATGGCAGCTGCGCAACCCCAGCTACATCACCCTTCACCCGCCGCCCGTCGTCGACGGGGAGCCGCTGACCGGTGAAGCCTACGAGGCGGCGTTCGGGGCCTTCGGCCCGCTGAAGACCATCGTCGACGTCGCCGGTGGCATGCGTGCCGCCCAACAGTTGCTCTCCGTGCCGTGGCTCCCCACCTACCCGCGGCGTCACGGAACCAACAATGCCGAGCTGCTGGGGGTGATGGGCCACGTCCTGGACGCGATGGCCAGCCCCCCGGAGATGCTGCCCTCGGCGACGGTCCCGGGCGCGCCGGCGTGGCCGGTCATCGACGGTGCCGAGCTCATCGGGGCCGGTACCGCCCTCCACGACATCCACCGGCCCCCGGAGGACGGGCCGGACGCTGCCCGCACCCGGGTGAAATTCAATGAGGCGCTGGCGCTGCAGCTGGTCATGGCGCTGCGACGGGAGGACAGCACTGCGCGTACCGGCCGTGCCGTCGTACCCGTGAGCCCCGGGTCGAAATATGCCGCGCTCATCCAGAAGCTGCCGTACACCCTGACCGACTCGCAGACGGTGGCCTTGACCGAGATCGGTGCGGCGATGGAGGGCGCCGGGACTGGCGCGGCGTCCGGCGAAGCGACGGCGGCAGCGTCCGGTGCGGCGTCCGGTACGACGCCGATGAGCATGCTGCTCCAGGGCGATGTGGGATCCGGCAAGACGATCGTCGCCCTGCTCGCGATGCTCCGTGTGGTGGACTCCGGCGGGCAATGTGCATTCCTGGCGCCGACCGAAGTGCTGGCAACCCAGCACGCGCAGACTCTCGGCGGACTCCTCGAGGGAAGCGGGGTGAACATCTCCCTGCTCACCGGATCCCAGTCGACCGCGGAGCGGCGGGAAGCCTTGCTCGACATCATCTCCGGTACCGCCGACATCGTCATCGGCACCCACGCGGTGATCCAGGACTCCGTGGAGTTCTTCGACCTGGGGATGGTCGTCGTCGACGAGCAGCACCGGTTCGGCGTGCGTCAGCGCGACCGGCTGCGGGAGACCTCGCCGGTGGACCGCACCCCACACCTGCTCGTGATGACCGCGACACCGATCCCGCGGACGGTGGCGATGACGATGTTCGGCGACCTGACACTGTGCACCCTGGAAACCGCACCGGCGGGACGTGGCGAAATCAACTCTTTCGTCGTCCCGATGTGGAAGAGGTCCTGGGTCGACCGGATGTACGCGGTGATCAGGGAGCAGGCAGAGCAGGGACACCGCACCTACATCGTCGTGCCGAGGATCGAGGGGGAGGGAGGCGTCGATGAGGTGGCTACGAGACTGCAGGGTGGGGAGTTGCGGGGCTTGCGCGTCGGCACGCTCCACGGCCGGATGGACAACAAAGCCGAGATCATGGACGGGTTGGCATCCGGACGCATCGACGTCCTGGTCTCCACGACAGTGATCGAGGTCGGCGTCGACATCCCGGAGGCGACGGTGATGGTGGTCATGGAGGCCGAGAATTTCGGGGTCAGCCAACTCCACCAGTTGCGGGGTCGCGTCGGGCGTGGCGAGGCGGCGTCGATGTGTTTCCTGTGCACGGACATCATGCCGGACGCCGAGGGTACGACGAGGCAGGCAGTGGTGTCCTACCAGCGTCTCGAGGCGGTGGCGGGGACGCGGGACGGTTTCGCACTGGCTGAACTTGACCTGCGGAGCAGGACCGAGGGCGACGTACTGGGGGAGAAGCAGTCCGGGCACCGGGTGCGACGGGTGAAGATTCTCGATCTTTCGGTCGATTCGGAGATTGTGTTCGAGGCGCGTCGGTACGCCGAGGAGCTGGTCGCCTACGACGAGCAGTTGGCCCGGTCGCTGGTTGCGGACATTACCGTGGATGACCAGGACTACATCGAGCGGAACTGACGAGGGCGGAAAGGGGGCCGCAGTATTTACGAAGTGGCCGTTGACGAATGGGTGTTCGATTGACTAAGGTGAGTTTCAAGACAAAAGTACCGGTGGATTGGCGCTGGACGTGAGCGGGGTGATTAGGGGTCATGGTCGGACAGGTTGGCGGGTGTGGCAGCATGGCAGGCCTGCGCACTGCGGTCTCCGCGTTCGTCACTGCCGCCGAGGAGTTGGTTGCCCAGGGGCAGGACGCCTGGGACCGGTTCGGTGTCGATGAGCGGGAGTCAATGTTCCGGGAGGTTGAATCCGCCAGGCGGAGCATGGCTGTCGTGGATACCCGGTTCCTGTGTGCCCATGAGGCTGTGATCCCCGAGAAGGAGTCCAAGAAGGTTTCCTGGCTCGTCGACCGGATGCACATCGTTGGTCGGGATGCCCGGACCAGGGTGCGGGCCGTGCGGCGACTCGACCCGCGAGGCGACGCATTCCGAGCGGATCCGACAGCTCCCTCTGAGCACTACATGCCGACACTGGCAGAGGCAGTGGAGGCTGGGAGTGTCGGTGCCGAGTCCGTCGCGGAACTCGATCGGGCGCTGGATGCGCTGCCGGCGCCGAGTCAGGAGCGCATTACGGCGGTTGTGGACCGTGAACTCGTGCCCGCACTGCAGGTGGACGGGCCCGGACAGATTCGCCGGATCCGCCCCTGGCTGCTGGGCTTGGTCGGGGAGGACGAGCCCTATACACAGCGCGACCATCAACGGATGCGTTCGCTGGTCGTTGGCGAACAGCAGTACGACGGGATGACTCCGATTCGAGGTCTGCTCACCCCTGAGTCGGCGGCAGCGTTGCAGGGGTTGATGGCTGACTATGCCACGGCTGGTTCGCTGATCGACGCTGAAGGAACGCTGGTGGGTGTAGATGGCGGATGTGACCCCACCGAGGACAACCGGACGCCGGAGCAGCGTCAGCACGATGCCTTTGCTGCGGTGCTCGCCGCCGGTTACGGACCGGAAGGGACGATGCGACCGGGCCGCGGGAAGACCACTATCGTTGCTGCGATGACCCTTGACCAGTTGATTGCGGGAACAGGGGTCGCGCCAACTGACGTCGGGACCCGAATTCCGGTCTCGACACTGGTGGAAGGTACGGAGGCGCAGAACTTCTTCTGCCAGGTCATGGACCTCGAGGGGCAGACACTGTCGCTCGGGCGATCACAGCGGCTCGGTAGCCTCGCCCAGTACCTGGCACTTTTCGGTGAAGAGGGCGGCAGCTCCGCGCCGGGGTCCTCGACGCCGGCAGCTCGTTGCCACATCCACCACATCGACGGGTGGGAGCACGGCGGCGAGACGGATCTGCACAATCTGACATTGGCAGACCCCGGTAACCACGCGCGGGTCAACGACCTCCGGGACAACCCGGATCGTGTCGAAACCCACCGGGCACCAGCTGGCAGCGGTGACCGCGTCCACTGGGTGCCGCCGGTGTCCGAGGACCGAGAGCGCGCCCCGAGAGCGAATGTCTGTCTCGCCTTCTGGGACACGCCCGGAGTCAAGATCCGCAGGGTGAGAAGGACGGCACGGAAGCCGGTCCCCGAGGACCCGCCGGACGACAGTGGGCACTAAGCTTCCGGGCATGGACATCTTCGCCCCTTTTGCAGGCATCGTGAGATTCACGGTCGAGGACGGACAGGTCGTCGACACCGGCGAGCAGCTGGCCGTCGTCGAAGCCGTCAAGCTTGAGTCGACCGTGGACGCTCCGGGGCCCGGAGTGGCGCGCCGCCGGGCCGTCGACGATTTCGCCGACGTCGCCGGAGGCGACCTGCTGCTCTCTCTTGAGCAGGTTGATGAGGAGCGCGAGGAGCGCAGTGAGGGGAAGGGCCAGTGACCCGCATCATCTCGGGCAATGCTCGTGGGCGGAAGATCCGCGTCCCCGAGGACGTCACCAGGCCCACGTCCGACCGGGCGAGGGAAGGACTCTTCTCCTCGTTGCAGGTGCGCTTCGGCTTCGAGGGTGAAGTCGTCCTGGATCTGTTCGCTGGTTCGGGTGCGCTGGGCCTGGAGGCAGCGTCCCGCGGTGCCCGCGAGGTGACTCTGGTGGACGACAACCACCGCGCCTGTGAGGTTGCCCGAGACAACGCCGATGTCGTCGGTCACCCTGATGTTCGTGTGGTCGAGACCAAGGCGTCGACCTTCCTTGCTTCGGCACCTCGCGAGCACTACACGATGGTGCTCGCTGACCCGCCGTACATTCTCAGCGACGAGGCGATCAACGAGATGGTGGAAACGCTGATCCCGACGTTGGCGGAGGACTGCGTGGTGGTCGTCGAGCGCCACGTCGATTCCCCCGAGGTCGACTGGCCTGCCGGTTTCGTGAAGACGAATCAGAAGCTGAAGAAGCGCACCTACGGTATCGCGAGGATGGACATGGCTATCTGGCGCGGCGAAGACGCCGCGGAGTAAGTCGCCGTTGGGTAGGGCACCACAGTGTGGGAACCCGGCGGGTAGGAAACTGCCGGGTGAGGCCGTTCCGCGGGGGATTGGCTGAGTATGGGCACTGCACCCGGTGCCGGTGGCAGTAAGATCAGGGCATGCGAGTTTGCTGCCCCGGATCCTTCGATCCCGTCACCAATGGCCACCTGGACATCTTCACCCGCGCGGCGCGGACGTTCGACGAAGTCACCGTGCTGGTGACCTACAACCCCAATAAGTCGGGCCTGTTCACCGCCGAGGAGCGGGTCAAGCTGATTCAGGACTCTCTGAAGGCCACCGGCCTGCCGGAGGCGGAACGGGTCACGGTGGACGTGTGGGACCGATTGTTGGTCGACTACCTCACCGCGCATGACATTCCGGCGATGGTCAAGGGGCTGCGGAGTTCCTTGGACTACGAGTATGAGCTGCCCATGGCGCAGATGAACCAGCGGTTGTCGGGGGTCGAGACGTACTTCCTGCTGACCAACCCGGAGTTCGGTTATGTCTCCTCTACGATCTGCAAGGAGGTCGCGAAGTACGGCGGGGATGTCAGCGGCCTACTGCCGGATAACGTCGCCGAGGCAGTTGCGGCGGCCTACGCTGAAAAGTAGCGGACAGGCACTCGGGATGTTTCCGACGCGTCGTGCACGCGTCGTGTCTGCGCCCTGAATACGTCGAGCCCGCCCGCTGAAGAGGAGAAAAAGCGTCCTCCGCAGACGGCGGGAAATCGCCGGGTGCCGGACGGCCGCGTGTCAGACAGGTGAGGTCGGGGCGTTTCTGGCATGCTGGTCAGCATGTACAAGACTTTCCAGGGCCTCGATGATCTCCAGAACATGGTTGACCAGGCATACGGCGTGCCGATGACGTCCAATTGTATGGTCCCGCGACGCGAGGTCCAGGACATTCTTGACGAGGTTCGCACCGCGATCCCGGTGGAGATGGACGATGCGCAGGACGTCCTCGATCACCGTGACGGCATCATCAATGATGCCGAGGTGAAGGCCGAGACCCTGGTCAGTGACGCGGAGGCGGAACGCGACCGGATTCTCGAGGAGGCGAGGAACCAGGCCGAGGCCATGGTGACCGACGCCGAGGAGCGCGCCCACACCACGGTGGCCCGCGCCGAGTCCGAGGCGGACCGTCTGGTCAGCGACGCCCGCTCCGAGTACGAGCAGACCACCTCCCGCGCTGAGGCGGAGGCGGAGCGTCTGGTCACTGCCGGTAACGATTCTTATGAGCGTTCGGTCAACGAGGGTATCGCCGAGCAGCAGCGGCTGGTCAGCGAGTCCGAGGTCGTCCGTGTGGCGGAGGACGAGGCACGCCGGATCGTCGAGTCGGCGCACTCTGACTCCGACCGACTGCGTCGCGAGTGTGACCACTACGTCGACTCCACCCTGGCTCAGTTCGAGGAGTCCCTGACCAGCACGTTGCGCACTGTGTCCCGGGACAGGGCGGCACTGCGCAAGGGTGCCGGGGCGTCAGGTAACCGTCACTCCGACGGTGGTCGCGAGTACGGCCGGGAGTCGGGACGCGGCGAGTACCGCGACTGATTCGCGCACCGGTGGGTGTCAAGGGTAGAAACATGGTGTGAGCAACGATCCTTTTCTCCTTGATGTCCGCGAGCCGCTGCAGGCGGTCGGAGTTCCGCACCACGTCACGACGACCGGGGACGCTCCGGTCCGGTTGGGCGGTGAGATGCTCGGAGTTGCCGAGGGGACGCCGGTGGAGGTTGTGGCGGACCTGACGAACCTGGGGGAGTCGCTTCTGGTGGATGCCACGGTGCACGCCCGGGTGACCGGCCAGTGCTCCCGCTGCCTGAACCAGCTGGATGTCGAGCACTCCTTGCATATCAGCGATGTCTTCGGCATGACACCTGACTTCATCGGGGGCGATGAGGCTGAGGAGGGCGAGGAGCCGCTGATGGTCGACGAGGATCGCGTCGACATCACTCAGCTGTTGGTCGACGAGGCGGGTCTGACTCTGCCCTTCAACCCGGTGTGCGAGGACTACGGCCTGGAGTGCAATGATGCCATCCCCGCCCCGGACGGGATTTCGGGGGAGGAGACGGTGGTCGACCCGCGGTGGGCTGGCCTGGCCGGCAAGCTCGACGAGGTTGCCGAAGACACCGAAGACACCGAAGACACCGAAGACACGGCAGGCACAGCGGGCACAGCCACCGACACCGACAAGGACGCCTGATGGCACGCAAGCGTCGGCTGACCGGCCAGGCGGCTCTGGACGCCGCGTTCTCCCGCACGGATCACGCTCCGCTGCTGGAGGCGTGGGGTGTCGAGCTGCCGGACGAGATGCTGCGGCTGGCCTTGTCACACCGTTCGTTCGCCAACGAGAACGGCAACCTGCCGAACAATGAGCGACTCGAGTTCCTGGGCGATGCCGTCCTGGGACTCAGTGTGGCGGAGCAGCTGTACCTGGAGTTCCCGGAGCGCACCGAGGCCGATATCTCGAAGATGCGAGCCGGCGTGGTCAACATGTACGCCCTGGCTGAGGTGGCCCGCGAGCTGGGCATGGGCGAGCACATCCTGCTGGGCCGTGGCGAGATGATGACCGGTGGCCGGGACAAGCATTCGATTCTCGCCGACTCGGTCGAGGCGATGCTGGGTGCGATCTATCTGACGCATGGTTTCGAGGTGGCGAAGGCCACGGTGCTGCGCATTTTCAGTTCCCGGATCACCGCTGCACCGTCGACGGGACTGACCATGGACTGGAAGACGGTCCTGCTGGAGAAGATCAGTGAGCTGAAGCTGGGGGTCACCCCGTCCTACCATTCGGAGGTCGAGGGCCCGGCGCACGACCAGACCTTCCGGGCGACGGTGTCTTTCGATGGCACGGTGCGTGGCAAGGGGGTCGGCCACACCAAGAAGGAGGCCGAGCACGGCGCCGCCCGCGAGGCCTTCAAGTCGCTGGGCTGACACCACAACCATGCCTGAGCTTCCCGAGGTCGAGGTCGTCCGCAGCGGTCTGGCGGAGCACATCACCGGTGCGACGGTCATCGGCACTGAGGTGCTGCACCCGCGCGCGGTACGTGGCCAGCCCGGTGGTGCCGCGGCGCTCGAGGCGGGCCTGGAGGACGCCAGGATCACCGCCCTGAGGCGGCGTGGCAAGTATCTATGGATAGACCTGGAGTACCCGCGCGGACACCAGGGATCAGGTCAGGGTTCACACCAGGATTCAGGACGCTGCCTCCTGGTCCACCTCGGTATGTCCGGGCAGATGCTGCTCGGTGAGCCGGGACAGGTGACCTCACCGCACCTGCGCATCCGTTCGGTGTTGGTCGCCGACACCGGGCGGGAACTGGAGCTCAGCTTCGTCGACCAGCGCACGTTCGGACGCTGGGAGCTCACCGCCCCTGGTGTCACTGACCCGGTGCCGCACATTGCCGTGGATCCGTTGGACGCTGCCTTCGACGCCGCGCACACCGCCCGTGTCATCAGGACGAAGCGCTCCGAGATCAAGCGCGTCCTGCTGGACCAGACCGTGGTCTCCGGCATCGGGAACATCTACGCGGACGAGGCGCTGTGGGCCGCGCAGGTGCATCCGCGGAAGAAGGCCACCGCGATGCGTCAGGCCGATGTCATGGTGTTGTTGGACGCCGCCGCCGAGGTGATGAGCCGCGCGCTGGCAGCCGGTGGGACGTCCTTCGATGACCTGTACGTCAACGTCAACGGCGCGTCCGGCTACTTCTCCCGGTCACTCAACGTCTATGGCCGCGAGGGCGAGCCGTGCCCACGGTGCGGGACGCCGATCGTCCGGGAGCAGTGGACCAACCGTTCCTCGCATTTCTGTCCGGAGTGCCAGCGGAGGTAGTCGCGTGTGGCCCAGGGGGTGCGGGACGATGCTGGTGAGCGATCGCGATCATTCGATAGAATGGGATGGTGAAACCGAACCTCTATATTGTGACTTTGGCGGTTGATGACCTCGACAGATCAGCTGCGTTCTATCGGGACGGTCTGGGCCTTGGGGCGGGTGCCCACGGAGGTGACCACGTGCTTTTCGAGCTTCAGGGCGAGCTCACGCTCGTGGTGTTCCTGCGTCCCGAGTTCAACAAGACTGCCGGGCAGTCGAATAGCTCGGCGTCCGATTCCGGCATCAGCCTGACCTACCAGGCTGACAGCGCCGACGAGGTTGATGGCCTACTGCGGAGGTCGGTCCAGGCGGGTGGCTCGCTTCCGAGTGGGACGGTGAAAGAGGAGTGGGGCTACCACGGGTATGTCAAGGATCCTGACGGGCACCTCTGGGAGATAGCCGCTTTCGACGAATAGTGGCGAGTGGGCAGCGCTTGAGATTATCGCAGGATGAGCGAGAGTACGACACCGGGTAACCGAAATGACCAGGTCGAACTGCGTCCGAAAGCGCTGAAAGATCTCTTTTTCGGTGCCCTGCATTCTGCAGGTTCCTCGGAAGAACTCGCGGGCTGCATGGCGAATGCGACGGTCGAGGCTGAACGGCGGGGTCGTTCAAGCATTG
>NZ_JBQQOC010000020.1:0-54627 GCF_052264515.1 Candidatus Corynebacterium faecigallinarum | reverse complement strand
GGGTGCATACCTCCGCAGACTACCTGCGACGATGCTGCGACGATTTGACAACGAAGGGGAGGAGCAGTCGGTATAAACGTGGGAAGAGGGCGCCCCACGCCAACGGCGCGGGGCTTTTGTCATGTCCGGGTACAGTTCTGGTCTGTGAAGAAGCCCAGAACCAGCGTCTTGTACGTCACGGACCTCGCCTACCCGGCCCGCGGACGTCGCTACTGTGACGAGGACATCGTCCTGACTTCCCGCCTGCGGGAATACTTCGACATCGCGCTGTGCCACCTGCTGGACGCGGTTGCGTTGATGGACGACGTCGACGTCGTCGTGGTGCGCAACAGTGGGCCGGTGATCCACTACGCCGAACAGTTCGAGGAGTTCGTCGCCCATGCGCATGAAACCGGGGCGCAGGTGTTCACCGAGCTTCGGGGCAAGGCTGACCAGGTCGGCAAGCAGTACCTGCCGGACCTGTTCACGGCTGGCTTTCCGGTCACCCCGACGGTGGACGCCCCGGGCCAGTTCCACCGGCTGCCGCAGGTCGCGCAGTATGCGGTCAAGCCGAAGCTCGGCGCGGACTCGGTGGGCCTGCGGTTCCTTACCCGCGAGGAAGTGCTCGCGTTGGACGCCGCGGACTGGGCGGGCATGCTGGTCCAGCCGCGCATCGACTTCGTCCACGAGGTGTCGTTCTACTTCGTCGACCACGACTTCCAGTACGCGCTGTACGCACCGGCCCCGGAGAAGCGGTGGGTTTTGCAGCCCTATGAGGTGACGGACGCTGACCTGGAGTTCGCCCGCAGGTTCATCGACTGGAACGACATCGAGCACGGCATCCAGCGGGTGGACGCCTGCCGTACCCGCGAGGGCGAGTTGCTGCTCGTCGAGCTCGAGGACCTCAACCCGTACCTCTCCCTTGACCGGATAGACGAAGAGACGGCCATGGCGTTCGTGAACACCATGGCCATCTCGATCGGTCAGCTCGCGGACTCCCGCTGAGTTGTACCGGTGTTGCACCGGCTCTATTAACCGAGCTGCGTGTCGGCGTAGTGCGTCAGTGCGTCGCGGACGAAGGACGCTACCTCGTTGCCACCGTAGTTGGCGGCGAACCGCTCGTCGGCGACATACAGCTCACCGAGTCCTCGGAGGTAGCTGGCTAGCGTGCCGTCCTTCTCGCTCCCGGCATGGTACGCGGGAGTGCCGGGGGTGGAGCCCAGCCACTCGACGTGGCGCTGCGCCACCTCCTGGGCACTCTCGGACGTCGGGTCGTCACCGCGATCGGCCGCGGCGATCCAGTCGCTGTTGAGCTGCTCGATGGTCGCGCGGAATGCGTCCTGCCCGTCCGTGCCGAGCGAGCGCCACCACTGGTCACCGGCGGCGTAGGCGTCGGCGCCCCAGCGCTGCTCCACCTCGTCCTTGTACTGCGTGTGGTCGAAAGTGTGGGACATCGTCTTCTCCTTTCGGTGTCTCTCTGAGTCCCATCGCACCGCTTGTCCGGTGCGATGAGTTCACGCTAAGGACTGACGCGACGTCAGGGGCAAGCGGTCAGAGAACCACGCTCTCGAGCCGGACGTAACCGTCCTCCATGCCGCTGACCATGCCGGTGGCGATGACCTGTTCGCGGACCTCGGCATCGGGGTAGGTGATCAGGTAGCTGACCAGTGTGCCGCCCTCGACCGGGGTGAGGGTGAGCTCGTTGAGTGTCTCCGGGTTTCCGGCGCCCTCGGCGTTGTCGGGGGAGATCATGGTCTCGGTGGTGACCAGACGGTTCGGGGCGGAGATCTCCGTGACCTCACCGGTGAAGCCGAAGCGTTCCCCGGTCTCGTCGTTCTGCCATTCCGAACGGTAGGTGTCGCCGACGTTGGTACCGGTGATGCACACCGGCATGGACCAGCCGTCGGGTCCGAGCTGCCACTGCTGCAGTATCTCGGCCTCGGTGTGGGCGGCCCAGACCTGGTCCACGCTGCCGCGGACGACGCGGGCCACCCGGGCCTGGTTCTCGCCGACGAGCTGGAGCTCGGCAGCGCGTCCGGCGGCGAAGGACGCCAGGTCGGCCAGAACGTCGTCGATCTGGCTCATGGCGGCCTTGGTGCCCTCGACCATGCCCATCTCGGTGAGCTTCTCGAGCTCCTCCAGGGAGTTGAAGGTGGTCACGGTGGTGACCCGGGCGCCGAGGGCGGTCTCGGTGAACTGGAAGTCCATCTGCATGGTCGGCATGTCGGAGTTGGGGACGCCGTCGTCGTCGGCGAAACCGTCCTTCACGACGAAGCTGTACGGGGCCTCCACGCTGACCCACTCCCAGTAGCCGTTGCTGCGGTCGCCCTCGGGACCGGTCATGTAGTAGGTGCTGAGGCCGCCGGGGTAGGCGTCGTGCCGGGTGAAGGTGGCGGGGTAGGTGGGCGGTCCCCAGAACTTCTCGATCTGACGGGGGTCGGTGTAGGCGTCCCACAGGCGACGGAGGCTGGCGGTGGAGTCGGCGACGATGGTCAGCGTCGGGGACTGCGGGTCGTTGGTGTCGGTGGTGACTGAGGTGACAGGCATGGTGGTGGCCTTTCAGGTGGTGGTGTCGTCCTCGGCGAGGAAGGCGTCGAGTCGGTCGACGCGGGCCCGCCAGAGGTGTTCGTAGTGGCTCAGTAGTTCCTGCGCGCGCCGGACGGTTGCCGGGTTGCCGCGGATGATCCGTTCCCGACCTTGGGGGATGCGCTCGACCAGGTCGGCGGCCTCCAAGACACGGACGTGCTTCTGGACGGCGGCGAAGGACATGTCGTAGTCATCGGCGAGGGTCGTCAGTGATGCCTCCTCGGTGAGGGTGCGGCGCACGATGTCCCGCCGGGTTCGGTCGGCCAGGGCCTTGAAGATCCGGTCGGTGTCGTCATCGTCGAGCGTCTTCATCGGTTGCTCCGGGTGGTGCGGTAGGGACATTGTGAAACCGTTTGGTTTCACGTTACGCCGGGGTGTGGTGACCGTCAAGGGCATCACGCTGGTGGCAGCGACTCCGGGCGTCCTGACCTCCACGAGGTAGTCTCACAGGCATGCTGCGAATCGCCACCGCCACCGCCAATGTCAACGGGATCCGAGCCGCGCAGCGACGCGGGTTCGGCACCTGGTTGGCGGGCCGTGGCTGCGATGTCGTCGCACTGCAGGAAATCCGTGCGCAGGCGGACAAGCTTCCCGAGGCGGCCTTCGGCGACTACCACGTCGCGCTGGAGACCGGTGATATCCCAGGACGCAACGGCGTCGCCGTGCTCACCCGCACCGCGCCGGAGGCGGTGCGCACCTGGAGCGGGACGGCCCTGCTCGGGCGCCCGCATGCCACGTCGGCGGACCTGGACGAGGTGACCGCGGCCGACCATGTCCCGCTGGCACGGAAGTTGCGTCCCTTCGCTGCTCAGGGACGCTATATCGAGGTCGACCTGGCTGATGTGCCGGTGACCGTCGCCAACCTCTACCTGCCCAAAGGCGGGCTACCCGCCGAGCTGCAGCGTCCTGGCAGCATGCGCGAGGCCCCCGACGGCGGTGCGCGCTACCAGCGCAAGATGGACTTCCTCGTCGGGTTCGGACGCTACCTCACGGCCACGCGCCGGGCAGCCGCGGCGTCCGGCCGGGAGTTTCTGCTGATGGGGGACATGAATATCGCGCACACCCGTCACGACCTCACGAACTGGCGCAGCAATCAGAAACACGACGGCTTCCTGCCCGAGGAGCGCGACTGGTTCGACCGGCAACTCTCGCCACGCACCCTCGTCGACGTCGTGCGGAGTCTGAATCCGGACACCGACGGGCCGTACTCCTGGTGGTCGTGGGCGGGGGAGTCCTTCGCCAAGGACGTCGGCTGGCGGATCGACTACCACCTCGCTTCGCCCGGGCTGGCGAGCACCGCGGTGCGTGCTGAAGTCGACCGTGAGGTCAACGGTGTGCGGTTGTCCGACCACGCGCCGGTGGTTGTGGACTACGACCTTCCGATACCGCCTTGCACAGGGTAGGTGATGTGCTACAACTGTTGACAACATCCAAGGAGGGGGAGGGTTGTGAACAGTTCCTATTCGCATGATCGACCGGGGTTCGACACACAAGGGGGTGCGCTACCGCCGCTGTACGGAGCGCAGCAGGAGAACGCCGGCCAGTACAGCCAGCAGGGCTGGTATGGCCGGCACGGTACAGTGCCCTCCGGCGTGCCGGGATACCCTACGGTGCCGCCCGGATATCACCCGCAGTCGAGAGTGGCTGCGGCGTGCCTGGCCTTCTTCCTCGGTGGCTTCGGGGCGCACAACTTCTACATCGGCCTGCGTGGGCGGGCCATCGTCCAGCTCTGTGTCACTCTCGGCAGTGTGGCAATCATCTTTCTGGGGGCAGTGGTGATGTTGATCGGTCTCGGCGATCCGAACGTCTCCTATGACGATGACGAGGTCATGACCGGACTGGGCGCGCTGCTGTTCATCGGTGGCTGCCTGCTGGTGCTGGCGGTGACGATCTGGGCATTCGTCGAGCTCTTCATGATCCTGGCCAGCAACGGCAGGTACGGGCAGGACCGCTACGGTGTCCCCATGCGCTGATCATTCTGTTGCTCAGATCGCGTACCCCGTCACCGGGCCCGCCGTGTTCGGCTCCCAGCCCAGGGCCGGGGCGACGTGCTCGGCGAAGTTCTGCAGGATCCGCAGGTTCGCGTCCACGCCCAGCTGGCTGGGGATGGTCAGCATCAGGGTGTCGGCCTCCATGACCGCAGCATCCTCCTTGAGTTGCTCGATGAGTGCGTCCGGCTCGTCGGCGTAGGTGCGCCCGAAGGTGGCCTGCCCGTCGTCGATGTACCCGACTCCGCCGTTGTCACCGCGTCCGAAACGCATCCGGTCCTCCTGCGACAGCACCGGGAAGATGGAGCGGGACACCGACACCCGAGGAGTCCAGGCGTGCCCGGCCTCCTTCCAGGCGGCACGGTAGGCACGGATCTGGCCGGCCTGCAGTTCGCTGAACTCTTCACCGTTGGCCTCGGTGAGCAGGGTGGAACTCATCAGGTTCACGCCCTTCTGTGCTGCCCACACCGCGGTGTCGCGGGACCCGGCGCCCCACCAGATGTGCTTGCGCAGTGACAGGGACGTCGGCATCACCGGCACCGGGACATTCGGTTGGTACATGCGTGGATACTGCTCCTCGGAGGGCAGGGAGGTGGCCATGCCCTCGCCGTCGACGGCGGCCATGAGCCGGTCGAACTTCTCCCGCGCCATGGCCGCACCCTTGGGGTCGGACGGTTCGGTGGCGTAGCCGAAGGCCTCGTAGCCGCGGTCGACCGGCTCGGGTGATCCCCGGGAGACGCCGAGGGCGACCCGACCGTCGGACAGCAGGTCAAGCTGGGCGGCCTCCTCGGCCAGGTGCAGCGGGTTCTCGTAGCGCAGGTCGATGACCCCGGTGCCGACCTCGATGTGCTTGGTGCGGGCGGCCGCCGCGGCGAGCACGGGCATGGGGGCGGCGTGCTGCGGGGCGAAGTGGTGGACGCGGTAGTAGGCGCCGTTGACACCGAGCTCGTCGGCGCCGACGGCGATCTCCACGGCGTTCTTGATGTTCTCCTTCGCGCCGGGCATGGTGCGGCCCGGGGTGGATCGTGAGGACGCGGCGAGGTCGTAGTGGCCGAAACTGAGGAAGCCGAAGGCCTTCATGTGATGCTCCTGGTGGGGATCGTTCGCAAGTGATTGATATGTCAACTATATGCCTACGGTTGGACGTTTGCAAGCGCCCGGAGCTTCCCTCGAGCAGTTCTTCGCGGTAGTGTGTAGGTACATGCCTACATGAGGAGGTGGCGGAAGATGGTTGCATCGAGGATGGTGACGTCCAGGGAGTTCAACCAGGACGTCAGTGCGGCAAAGCGGGCCGCGGACGAGGGGCCGGTGATCATCACTGACCGAGGGGATCCGGCATATGTGCTCTTGACCATCGAGGAGTATCGGGAGCTGACTGGAGACGGCATGGACCTGGTTGACAGACTGAGCATGGGGGAATCAGGTGACGACATCGACTTCGTTCCGGCGCCACTGACACTCGGGCTGAAAGTTCCTGAGCTGTGAGGTACCTCCTGGACACGAACGTCATCAGTGAACTGCGAAAGTCCAGCGCACGCGTCAATCCGGGCGTCCGGAAATGGGTTGCTTCCCAGCGCCCGACCGATCTTTTCATCAGCGTGATCACGGTGATGGAGCTGGAGATCGGCATCCGGAGAGTGGAGCGCCGTGACACGGGGCAGGGGAACCGGCTGCAGCGGTGGCTCGAGGACGACGTCCTCGACGTCTTTGCGTCCAGGATCCTGGAGATCGACACGGAAACTGCACGACGCGCGGCAGCGTTGCATGTTCCTGACCCAGCGCCCGAGCGAGATGCGCTCATTGCGGCCACGGCACTCGCCAATGGGCTGGTCGTGGTCACACGGAACGTCGCGGACTTCAGTTCCACCCGCGTCGAACTGGTAGACCCGTGGACATGAGCGCTGGTCATCAACGTGGGGACGCATAGCTGACAGCTGCGACCCCCGTTGCATCCACGACCTCCCCCTGCATGTTCACGATGATGAAGAGCGCACCGATGAACAGCAGCCACAGGCTCGCCAGGATCACCCAGACCCGGACGTTCTTCCACCGGCGCATGACCACCACAGCGACGAACTCGCAGAGGAACCCCGCCGGCACGAAGTAGGACGCCGTCTTCGCACCCACCACCCGCGCGTCCAGATCCAACTGCTCAGTGAGTGCCGCGGCGCGCAGGACGTGGTAGTTGCTGGTCACCACGACGAGAAGTGCGTCCTGCCCGACCAGGTTCCTCGTGAACTCCAGGTTCTCCCCGGTGGTCGTCGAGCGGTCCTCCAGTACCATCTGCTCCCGGGGCACACCGGCGCGTTCGGCATAACGGGCCATGGCCTCGGCCTCGGAGATCTCCTCGTCGGCGCCCTGCCCTCCGGAGAGGACGAGCGTCACCTCCTCCCCGGCGTCCCGCAGTCGCCGCAGGACGGCGATGCCGTGGTCGACGCGGGCGGCGAGCAGGGGTGTGGGTTCGGTGCCGTTGAGCCCGGCGCCGAGGACGATCACGGCGTCCGCATGACGGGGGCGGGTGATCCGGCAGTAGAGGATGGCGTAGACCGTGAATGCGATGAGCTGCACGAGGATCATGGCGACGGTCAGCGCGGCCAGGGGTGCGACGATGAAGAGCAGGATCTGGGCGGTCAGTATGTGCTCCACCGGGCCGCTGCTCAGCAGGCGGAGCCCCAGTCACAGACTGGCGATGGTCCCCAGCAGCCCGACCCCGAAGACTGTGGTTACCAGGGTCGCGGCGCTGAACCCTTCGCGTCGGATCACCACGGCACCGTTGATCAGCAGGTAGACGCCGGCCGCGATGATGCTCAGCACACCGATGAGTAGGGCGCTGCCGATGACCAGTGAGGGAGAACGATCCTCCGGGTAGCCCTGCAGTTCACTGGCCAGCGCGGTGAGCCACACGAGGAACAGTGTGGCGATGATCAGCAGGCCGTTGCGGGAGTTGCGGGGTTCCCGGATGATCCGCCAGATCGTCCAACCCGCCACCAGGACGGTGAGGACGCCGAGGATCCAGGTCGCAGTCATGCGCGTCAGTCTAACCGCTGGGCCGCCGCACGCCCCGCCATCCGCCCCGCACGGTTCGCACCCACCGTCGAGGCGGTGGATCCGTAGCCGACGAGCAGGACGCGGGGGTCCTTGGCTACGGTCACCTCATCGGTCATGGTGATCCCGCCGCCGGGTTCCCGCAGGTGCAGCGGGGCGAGGTGGGTGAGCGCAGGCCGGAAGCCGGTGTTCCAGAAGATCACGTCGACGTCCTCGGCGTGACCGGCGGGATAGGGGGACCAGCTGGCCGGTTGTGCCAGGGCAGCATCCGAGGAGGACGAGGAGGACGAGGAGGACGAGGCTCCCCATTCCACGCCGTGGGCGGTGATTCGGGTGATCATCCCGCGGGAGACGAGCACACCGTCCGAGATGCCCTGCAGGTACTCCGGCCACGGTGGGATGCCGGTGTTGCGCACCACCGAGTCCGGACGCCGTCCCTGTGTCGTCGCCTCACGGACACGGTCCTCGACCTTGTAGCCCCAGCGTGGGTCGAACTGGTCAGGGGTGAAGTTCGGCGGCCGCCTGGTGGCCCAGATCGTCCCGGCTGCCCCGCCCGGTTCGTTGAGTTCCAGCAGGAACTGCACCGCGCTCAGCCCGCCCCCGACAACGAGCACCCGCTGCCCGGCGAAGTCCTCCTTGCGCACGTAGTCGACGGTGTGGAGCTGGCGGCCGGTGAAGTCGGCGATACCGGGGACGTACGGGATGTGCGGGTGGGTCCAGGTGCCCGTCGCGTTCAGCAGCAGGGAGGTGAGGATCGTGGTGCACTTCTCGCCGACCAGGACGGTGGCGCGCAACGCGCTGTCGTCTTCATCGCCGTCCGACTCGACCCTGATCACCGATGCGGGTCGCACCACGTCCAACCCGAACTTTTCCTCGTAGGCGTTGTAGTAGTCGGTCACCAGTGTCGAGGCCGGCACCGACGGGTCAGGACGCTCCATGGGCATCCCCGGAAGGTCCGCGATCCCGTGCGCCCGGTCCAAGGTCAACGAGTCCCACCGGTGCCGCCACGCCCCGCCGGGCCCCTCGTTGCCGTCGAGGACCAGGAAGTCCTCGCCCGGGGTGAACCCGCGCCGCACCAGTTCGTGGGCGGCCGCCAACCCGGCCTGACCGGCACCGACGACAAGGGCCCGGATGGTGCGGTTCATGCAGTCCGTGCGCGGCTCATTCACCATCAGCGGACCTTCTCCAGGAACAGCTCATCTGACCAGTATCCACTGTGGGCGGAGGTTTCGCCACGAGCCCAGAGCCCCAGGTCGGTCACCCCGTCCACCACCTTGCCGACGGCGCCACCGCGATCCTCGGGTGCCGCACCATTGAGTGTGTCCGCACCGAATTCGCGCGACATCGGTGAGGCACCGTGGATGGCACCGACACCATCGGGGACGTTGATCAGGTCCCCCGGGGAAAGCCAGGCATGCACCCCGGACTGCCCGACCTGGCCGTCACGGGAACGCAACTGCAGGTCGTCGGCGCGGTCATGTCCCACCCCGGGGCTTCCCACCAGGTGCACCACGTCCGCTTCCAATGGTGCGGACTGATCCGACGCCGCCTGCCCCAGCACCGTGGACCCGTAACTGTGCGCCACGATCTGCAGCTCGGCCGTCCCACCTGTCGTCGCCCGCAGATTCCCCTGCAACTCGCGCAACCCCTGTGCCCCGAACTGTGCATGGTGCGGCAGCGCGCCGCGCACCGCATCGGTCGGTGCCTGGTAGCCGTGCCAGGCGATGACCGCGTGCCCGGGGCCGGCGATGCGTCCGGCAGTGGACGAGGTACCCGTGATCTTCCCCGGTTCTGACGACCCCACCCCGCTGACCAGTGTCGTCACCCGGTCTGCGGTGGCCAGCTCCCCGGCGACGACGACCGCTGTGCCGTTGAGGTTCTGGACGGTGACCTCCACCTGTCCCGGGTCGATGCCCCGCAGGGCCAGCGAGGTCCGCGCCTCGACCACCGCGTCCTGCAGCTGCCCACGTTGGGCCTCGGTGAGTGTGTACTGCAGGGTGTCGGGGATGGCCACCTCGGCAGCGAGAGCGTCCGGATCGGCGACCAGTGCGGCGGCCGCCCCGGCCGAGATCGTCACCGGGGTGGGGGACGGGGCAGCGTCCACCGCACAGCACCCGTCGATGGCGGCACCGGCGGCGGCATCCGTCGTGCGGGCCAAGGCGATCGCCGCCTGCAGTGCGACAGTGGCACCGGCGGCCAGGCTGCTCACCGGGGAGCCCGGCACCGCCGCAGCCACCCCGGAGACCACGCCCATCACCCCGCCGCCTCCGCCGGGGACCACGGTGCCGTCGGCGGTGACCGCCATCCCGGCGGCACTGGCCAACGCGAGGGTGGGACGCACTGCCACCTGGACCGACGCCACCAGGCCGGCCTGTGTCTCCAGGAGGAACGATGTTCCGGTCGCCGCCACCGCCGTGGCGTGCATCCGGTGGGCGGAACTGTCGATCCGGTGGCGCATGGAGTTCGCCGCCTGCCCGCTCCACGACGGCAGGTCACCGAGGGTGCGCAGGTCGTCGATACTGGTCTGCAGTGTGGCCTTGCCCGTCGCCCAGGATCGGGCGGCGCGACGGGCCTGTTCGACCGGCGCCTCGGCGATGTCGTGGATGATCATCGCGGCCCGCCCCCGGCGAAGGCCAGTGTGGCACCAGCCTCGGCGTCCATGACCGCGTCGACGAAGCTGTGCAGGTCCCGGCCGACCACGTCGACGACGGTCGCCTCCCCGGCCACCGCATCGCCGACGCGTCCGGCCCCCGTTCCCGCGGCAGCCACGGCGCGTCCACCGGGCAGGCTCACCGCCGGGGGAAGGCCGTCGCGGATATCGGACGCTGCGCTGGTCAACGCCCGTGATTCACCGGCCATCGCCGTGGCGACGGCGCGGACCTCCTGTGGTTCGATGCCGAATACGTGCTCTGCCATGACCCCTCCATGCTGTGCCTGCTGTGTGGGGACAGGACGTTACGGTAGCTGACCTGCTGCTGGGAAGGGACGGCCCACATCGGACGTTGCAGTGTGGATAACTTCCGTCGAATTCCGCGAATGTTATCCACATTCGCCGGTGGCTGTGGACATCGGACAGCTGCGGCAACTAGTCTCCGCGTTACCCCAGCCGCCCCTCGAGCCGGTCGATGTAGCCGGAACTCACCGCGTCCAACCCGGTGAACTCCACCGACTTCCCACGTCGCGCGTACTGTTCGCGCACGCCCTGCAGTGCGGCGACCGTGGAGGAGTCCCAGACGGTCGTGTCCGAGAAATCGACCGTCACCGACTCCGGATCGTTGACGTAGTCGAACTGGTACACCAGGTCATTCGACGAGGCGAAGAACAGCTGTCCCTCCACCCGGTAGTGCCCCTCACCGGTGCGCTCGACATGGGTCAGGTGTGCCACGCGCCGGGCGAAGGCGATCATCGCGGTGACCACACCGAGGATCACGCCGACCGCCAGGTTGTCGGTGAGCACGGTGGCGACCACGGTGACCAGCAGGACGCAAGTCTCCGACACCGGCATCACCCGCAGTGTGCGCACCGAATTCCAGTCGAAGGTCGTGAACGCCACCACCAGCATCACCGCCACCAGCGCGGCCATCGGGATCTGGCCGACGAAGTCCGACAGGGACACCGACAGCACGATGAGGAAAGCCCCGGCCAGGAAGGAACTGATCCGGGTCCGTGCCCCGGCCTGCTTGACGTTGATCATCGTCTGGCCGATCATCGCGCATCCGCCCATGCCACCGAAGAAACCGGTGACCACGTTCGCGACACCCTGCCCCAGCGACTCTCGGGTCTTGTCGGAGTGGGTGTCGGTGATGTCGTCGACGAGTTTCGCCGTCAGCAGCGACTCCATCAGACCCACCATGGCCAGCGCGAAGGCGTACGGTGCGATGATCCCCAGGGTCTCCAGGGTGACGGGGACGTCGGGAATCCCGACACCGGGGAAGGAGTCCGGCAGCTCCCCCTGGTCGCCGACGGTCGGGACGTCCCAGCTGAACACCATGACCGCCAGGGTGATCAGCAGGATCGACGCCAACGGGGCGGGGAAGCGACTGGTCAGCTTCGGGAAGAAGATGATGATCAGCAGCCCTGCGAGGGTCAGTGGGTAGACCAGCCACGGCACATTGAAAAGGTGCTGCAGCTGGGCGGAGAAGATGAGGATCGCCAGGGCATCGACGAATCCGACCATCACCGATCGTGGGATGAACCGCATCAGTTTCGCCACGCCCAGGGCGCCGAAGACGACCTGCATCAGGCCACCGAGGATCACCGTGGCGATGAGGAACTCCACGCCGTGGTCGCGGGCGACGGGGAAGATCACCAGGGCGATCGAGCCGGCCGCGCCGGAGACCATGCCGGGGCGTCCGCCGAGGACGGCGGTCACACACGCCATGGTGAAGGCGGCGTACAGGCCCATCATCGGGTCGAGGCCGGCGACGATGGCGAAGCTCAGGGACTCCGGGATCAGGGCGAAGGCGGTGACCAGGCCGCCGAGGACCTCCACGGTGAGCAGCTTCGGGCTCTTCAAGGCGGTGAGGACACTCGCGGGCTTCGATTGGGTTGTCGGGGTGGGTTGGTCCGGACGGTCGGACTGTTCAGGCAGATCATGCACAGCGTGATCGTATCCCGTGCCGGTACGGACCGGAGAGTGCCGCAGCGTCCCACCGCTTTTCCGTACCCTGGATTGCATGCGCATTGCCGTGATCCAGATGAACTCCGAGCCGGACGTCGACAAGAACCTGGCGAAGATCAAGTCCTATATCGCCGGTTCCGCCGAAAGCGGTGCTGACCTGGTCGTCTTTCCCGAGGCGGCCATGTTTCCCTTCGATGCGGGACGTCTGGACATCGTCGCCCAGCCGCTCGACGGTCCCTTCGCCGCCGCCGTGGAGCAGGCCGCCCGGGACGCCGACATTACCGCCGTCGTCGGCATGTTCACCCCTGCCGACACCGTGTTCCGAACACCCTCCGGGGAGTTGCAGACCGAGCCGGTGGAGGGCAGCGGGGAGGCCAACAAGTTCAGGCGTGTCTACAACACCCTGCTGGTCACCGGCCCGAACGGTACGGAGCACTACCACAAGATCCACACCTTCGACGCCTTCGGTTACCGGGAGTCCGACACGGTCAAACCCGGCACCCGGCGGGTCACCTACGACGTCGGCGGGGTCACCATCGGCCTGGCGACCTGCTACGACATTCGTTTCCCGGGGCACTTCTACGCCCTGGCGGAAGCGGGCGCCACGGTGATGGTCGTGCCGACGGCCTGGACCGACGGCCCCGGCAAGCTCGACCAGTGGCGCACCCTCACCGCCGCCCGTGCCCTGGACACCACCAGCTTCGTCGTTGCCGCGGGCCAGGCGCGCCCAGGGTCACCGGAGCGCTACGGCCAGAACGACGGGCCGACCGGCATCGGCCATTCGGCGATCATCAGTCCCGGTGGTGCCCGGCTCGCCGAGACCGGTTATGTGGCGCAGACCCTCGTCGTCGACATCGACCCGAACCATGTCGAGAAGGTGCGCAAGGGGCTGCCGGTGCTGAAAGGCCACCGCAGGGACCTGAAGCTGGGCAAGCGCGGAGAGTAGAACGTCCTACACCGCACTCAGGTGACCACCCGCGGCGTCCCCGGGAGGTCGGCGAGTGCCGCGGTGTCCGTACCGGCCACCAGAATGGTGTCGTAGGACGCTCCGGCGTTCAACGCCGCGTCCGCCACCGCGTCGGTGGCGGTGCCGACCGAGAACGTGAACCAGTCGAAGCCCCGGTCGAATCCCTCCAGGCCCACCTGTTCGTGCAGGTCCTCCGGGTTCTCGGCGGACCAGTACAGGTGCACCTGCGGACGGTTCTGTCGGGAGGACAGGTCCAGCACCAGCGCGCGAAGGGCGGCGAGTCCGTCGTCCACGGCGACCATCAGGACCTGCCGGGCATCCTCCGGAACCTCCAGCGAGCCGGTCGGGTTCGCCACCACCCAGGTGTCCCCGGCGGCGACCACCGGCGTGTCCCCGGCGGGGTGGCTCAGGTGGAATTCCAGGTAGCCGTCCGGATTCGGGGGAATTGCGGAGGCCAGCTTCCGCCAGGAGTCGGGGGAGTGGGCCGAACGCACCTCCAGGTACTGCCCGGGCCAGCCGGTGTTCGCCTTGGGGCGGGTGAGATCGGCGGCCAGCCGGACCACTGTCACCCGTCGGGTGCGCTGTTCGACCTCGAGCACGGTGGCCGGCAGTGTCGCCGGGACGCCGGCCTCCTCGTCCTCCACGGCGCCCAGGGCGGCGATGCGTACCGCATGGTCGACGACCTGGAGTAACTCGGTGACGCCCTCCGGGATGCCCAGTTCCTCGGCATGACGGTAGGTCAGGTCGGTGCCGGGGTCGGGGCAGCCGAAGACCTCGGTGATCGCGGCGGTCGCAGCCTCACCGATGGCGGCGTAATGGCCGGTGCCGATGCCGTACTTGCGTAGGTCACGACCGAGGTCGGCGAGGACTTCCGTCTGGGGGTCGGCGAAGGTGCCGTCGCGGTTGATGCCGGTGGAGGCGAAGAGTGCGGCGCGGCGCACGAGCGTCAGGTCGACGTGCGCCGGGGTGGTCGGTGCTCCGGTGCCGGACGGCTCGTCGACCGGATCTGCCGCCGGGGCGATGTCGGCATAGTGCAGACGGCCTCGGTCGAGGATGGTGTCTAGGTGCTCCCGCGCCGCCGCCAGGGTCGCGCCCAGCGCGGAGTCTGGTGTGCTCATGGACACTATTGTGTCACGTCGGAAGGAATGTGTTGCACATCACAGCGGTGGTGCAGTATTGAGTGGAACAGACTCAACCTTTGGGGCGTTGAGAGGAACAGAACCACAGAAGTTGATACCATTGCACTCAACGCCAGATTCTTGAGAGGAAAGGCAGTCGCATGAGCGGTTTCACGCCCACCACCCGTACCCAGGAAGCCATGCAGGCGGCACTGCAGTCCGCCACCGCGAACGGCAACCCCGACATCCGCCCGGCCCACCTCCTGGTCGCTATCCTCGACCAGGAGGATTCCATCGCCCGCCCGGTCCTGCAGGCCGCAGGCGTGGAACCGCAGAGCGTCCTGTCCGACGCCCGCGACCTCGTCGCCGGCTATCCCACCGTGTCAGGGTCCGGCATGGCCAACCCGAACTTCAACCGGGACGCGCTCAATGCCCTGACCGCGGCCCAGGAGCTCGCCACCGAGCTCGGCGACTCCTACGTCTCCACCGAGGTGCTGCTCGCCGGCATCGCCAAGGGTGACTCCGACGCAGCCAAGGCACTGCACACCCGCGGCGGGACCTATGAGGCCATCCGGGGTGCCTTCGAATCCGTGCGCGGCAACCGCAAGGTCACCACCGAGGAGCCGGAGGGCCAGTTCCAGGCGCTGGAGAAGTACTCCACCGACCTCACCGCCCGCGCCCGCGAGGGCAAGATCGATCCTGTTATCGGCCGTGACCAGGAGATCCGTCGCGTGGTCCAGGTGCTGTCCCGTCGCACCAAGAACAACCCGGTGCTCATCGGCGAGCCCGGCGTCGGCAAGACCGCCATCGTCGAAGGTCTGGCCCGCCGCATCGTCGCCGGCGACGTTCCGGAGTCCCTGCGCGGTAAGAAGCTCATCTCCCTCGACCTGGGTTCCATGGTCGCCGGCGCGAAGTACCGCGGCGAGTTCGAGGAACGCCTCAAGGCCGTCCTCGACGAGATCAAGGAGGCCGAGGGCGAGATCGTCACCTTCATCGACGAGCTGCACACCATCGTCGGCGCCGGTGCCACCGGTGAGTCCGCGATGGACGCCGGCAACATGATCAAGCCGCTGCTCGCCCGCGGTGAACTGCGCCTGGTCGGTGCCACCACCCTGGACGAGTACCGCAAGTACATCGAGAAGGACGCCGCCCTGGAGCGCCGTTTCCAACAGGTCTACGTCGGTGAGCCGACGGTGGAGGACACCGTGGGAATCCTGCGTGGCCTCAAGGAGCGCTACGAGGTGCACCACGGTGTGCGCATCCAGGACTCTGCGCTGGTCAGTGCGTCCTCCCTCTCGGACCGCTACATCACCAGCCGTTTCCTGCCGGACAAGGCCATCGACCTGGTCGACGAGGCGGCGTCCCGCCTTCGCATGGAGATCGACTCGCGTCCCGAGGAGATCGACGACGCCGAGCGGATCGTCCGACGCCTCGAGATCGAGGAGATGGCGCTGAGTCAGGAGACCGACGAGGCCTCCAAGGACCGCCTGGTCAAGCTGCGTGCCGAGCTCGAGGACGAGCGCGAGAAGCTGTCCGGTCTCACCGCCCGGTGGGAGAACGAGCGCGGCTCCATCGACCGCCTGCGTTCGCTGAAGGAGGAGCTCGACAACCTGCGCACCGAGTCGGAGATCGCCGAGCGCGAGGGCGACTACGCCAAGGTCGCCGAACTGCGCTACGGCCGGATCCCCGACCTGGAGAAGCAGGTCGGCGAGGCCGAGACCGCCGCGGCGAAGGCCGAGGAGGACCGGATGCTCACCGAGGAGGTCACCCCGGACACCATCGCCGAGGTCGTCTCCGCATGGACCGGTGTGCCCGCCGGCAAGATGCTGGAGGGTGAGACCGAGAAGCTGCTGGCCATGGAGAAGGTCCTCGGTGGCCGGGTCGTCGGCCAGCACGAGGCCGTCGAGGCGGTGTCGGACGCTGTCCGCCGCTCGCGTGCCGGTGTCGCCGACCCGGACCGTCCGACCGGCTCGTTCATGTTCCTCGGGCCCACCGGTGTGGGTAAGACGGAGCTGGCGAAGTCGCTGGCGGAGTTCCTCTTCGACGACGACCACGCCATGGTGCGCATCGACATGTCCGAGTACGGCGAGAAGCACTCCGTAGCCCGCCTGGTCGGTGCACCTCCCGGATACGTCGGCTACGACGCCGGTGGTCAGCTGACCGAGGCCGTGCGACGCCGCCCGTACACCGTGGTGCTCTTCGACGAGGTCGAGAAGGCCCACCCTGATGTCTTCGACGTGCTGCTGCAGGTCCTGGACGAGGGTCGTCTCACCGACGGGCAGGGTAGGACGGTGGACTTCCGTAACACCATCCTGATCCTCACTTCGAACCTGGGTGCCGGTGGCAGCAACGAGCAGGTCATGGCGGCTGTGAAGGCCGCGTTCAAGCCGGAGTTCATTAACCGCCTGGACGACGTCGTCATCTTCGACGCCCTGTCCGCCGAGCAGCTGACCCACATCGTGGAGATCCAGGTCGCGCAGCTCGCCGAGCGGCTGGCTGCCCGACGCCTGGACCTGCAGGTCACCGAGGACGCGAAGCGTTGGCTGGCCGAGCGTGGCTACGAGCCGGCCTACGGTGCCCGTCCGCTGCGTCGCCTGATCCAGAAGGCGATCGGCGATGCGCTGGCCAAGATGCTGCTGGCCGGCGAGGTCCGCGACGGTGACACCGTGCGGGTCGACGTCGATTCCGCTGGCGCTGACGCTGCCGCAGGTGCGGACGCCCTGACCATCGAGGCCGTCGCCCACGAGGACTGATGAACCGCAACATAGACGGAGAGGTCACTGTCACCGCCTGAAAGTGACCTCTCCGTCTATGTTGCGCATTCGGGGAGTCTTAGTCAGTCGGCGGTGGCGGGGGAACCGGTGCGCCCTTCGGCGGCGCGATCCTCGGGTAGGACGCCCCGCTCGCCGCGCCAGCCGGAACAGCGTCACCGGTGCCGGACGCAGCGCCGGACGCACTGCCGGCAGCAGCGTCAGCACAGCCGCCCTCGCCGACCCAACTGCCGGCCGAACGCCCGGGGGCGGCGTCCCAACGACCGTCCACCAGCTTCTTCTGCACCACAACGGCCGCGCCGAAGATCACCGCGGCGACTGCGACGATGACCACGATGCCCCACACGCCCGCCGGGGCATTACCGATCAACAGGCCGAACCAGCCGAAGTCGGCGTCGCCGAAGGTGGTGTTCTCGCCGGACAGGTCGCCCAGGGCATTGATCAGGAAGGCCGGGAGCAGGGTGATGATCACACCGTTGGTGAACGCGCCGAGGACCGCGCCGCGGCGTCCACCGGTGGCGTTGCCGAAGACACCGGCGGCACCACCGGTGAAGAAGTGAGGCACCAGACCAGGCAGGATCAGCGCGGCACCGAACGCCGGGTTCAGCCAGGTGGACAGGACGACCAACCCGATCAGCCCGCCGACGAAGCTGGAGATGAAGCCGACCAGCACGGCGTTCTGCGCGTAGGGGAACACGATCGGTGCGTCCAACGCAGGTACAGCTCCGGGCACGACCTTCGCCGCGATGCCCTGGAAGGCGGGGACCAGCTCGCCGAGGATGGTGCGCACACCGAAGAGGATCACGGCCACGGCCACACCGAACTGCAGACCCTGGGTCACCGCCTGCATCAGGTAGTTGCCGACGTCGGTCGCACCGTCCCCGAAGGCGGTGAAGGCTTCGTCCTGCCCGGCACGGATCAGGAAGAGGACGGCGAGGACCAGGTACATCAGCACCATCGACAGGGCGGTGGCGACCATGGAGTCGCGCAGGAAGCGCAGTCCCTCCGGCAGCTTCAGGTCCTCAGTCGACTTCGATGCCTTGGCACCTTTGCCACCCACCAGTTTGCCGACTGCTCCGGAGGCGACGTAGCCGGCGGTACCGAAGTGGCCGATGGCGACCGAATCGTCCCCGGTGATCTTGCGGGTCCAGGGGTGGGCGAGTGCGGGCATGGACACCATGAGCACACCGAGCAGCACTGCGCCGAGTCCGACGACCACCCAGTTGGCGTAGTCGGCGGTGGCCAGGATGATGGTGATCATCGTGGCCATGAAGAGCACGTGGTGACCGGTGAGGAACACGTAGCGCAGCGGGGTGAAGCGGGCGAGGAGCAGGCTGACCACGAATCCGAGGATCATCAGCCAGGCGACCTGGGAACCGAATTGCTCTTGTGCGATGCCGGCGATGGCTTCGTTGGTGGGTACCACGCCGTGCATGCCGGTCGCGCCCTCGATCATGATGCCGAGAGGTTCCAGGGAGTCGGTGACCAGGGTGGCGCCGGCACCGATGAGCAGGAACCCGAGGGTGGCCTTGATGGCACCGCCGGCGATCTGCCCGCCGGAGCGTTTCATGGCGGCCAGCCCGACGGCGGTGATGATGCCGATGAGGAACGCCGGCACCGCGAGGATCTCGTTGACGAGGAACTGGGCGATATTCAGTAGCCAGTCCATGGTGGTTCTCCTATCTACAGTGCGTAGAGCTCGCGCAGGGCGGCGTCGATCTCACGGGTGCTGGTGAAGTTCTCCACGACCCACACCGGGATGCCGGGGTCGCCGAGGGTCCTGGCGATTTCGCCGGAGGTGAGGATCAGGTCGGCGTCCTTCGACTTGCCTTTGGCGGAGATGGTGTCGGTGGCTTCGACGGAGATGAGACTGTCCCAGCCCCATCGTTTCAGCACGTCTTCGGTGGTGTTCTTCAGGAACAGGCTGGTGCCCAGTCCATTGCCGCAGACGGTGAGGATGTGGTTGCGGGAGTCGCCGCCGGGGTATTTCTCGCCCTCGGCGATCGAGTAGGACGCAGCGTCGGGCACAGCGTAGGACGCAGTGTCGGACGCAGTGTCGGACGCAGGACTCCCACCGTCCAGAATCGCCATGATCTCTGCCGGGGTGGCCGCCTCGTCCAACGCCTCTCTGGTCGATCGTTTGCCGACGACTTTGGCGAGGTCGGCCATGGCGGACGTGTGGGTGGTGGCATCGGTGGCAGCCAGGGCGACGACCAGGGTGACCGGGTCGTTCTTCGCGTGGCCGAACTCCACCGGTTCCGCCAGACGGACCCAGCTCAGGGCGGTGTGGTGGACGGCGTCGCTGGGTCGGGCGTGGGCGAAGGCGAAGCCCGGGGCGACGACGATATAGGGGCCGTTGTCGACGATCGAGTCGATCATGGCCTGTGTGTAGTCGGCGGTGATGGCGCCGGAGTGTTCCAGGAGGTCCCCGGACAAGGAAACGGCCGCGCGCCAGTCGGCGGCGGCCGCATCGAGTGTGATCCGGTCCTCGGTCAATAGCGAGGTCAGCGTGCTCATGCCGCCGATTGTATTCCTGGGGAATGCACCGGCGGTAGGGTCGCTTTGCCGTGGACCCCTGTTCGGGGCGGTTTCCGCCCAGGCGGGCAGCGGGACCTCGCGCCCGCCGCGACACAGCTCGCGCCATGAACCCCTGCCCGTGACTGCGGTTGCTGGGTAAAGGAGGCGGGCGCTCCGGCTGAAGAAATGAGGCTACGGAGAGGTCACTTTCATCGCTCAGAAGTGACCTCTCCGTAGCCTTATTCTGCGGTGGAGCATTGTTCTGCGATGGAGTTCTATTCTGCGGTAGGGCTGCGGTGACGCGGTTCGGTTAGTCTCGGCCCATGACCACGCGCACGTCCATCTACCACCTGGCACTCCGCGATGACTGGGAGGAGGCACTGGCACAGGGCGAGTACCGCACCTCGACCCGTGGCATGACGCTGGAGGGCGTCGGCTTCATCCATGCGTCCTTCGCCGAGCAGGTCACCGCCACCGCCGGACGGTTCTACGGTGACATTGTGGACGGCAAGGTGGACGATCTGCTCGTCCTGGAGCTCGACGTCGAGGCGATCGCCGCGGCGGGTGTCTCGGTGCGGCATGAGGACGCGGGCACCGGTGAGCTGTTCCCGCATATGTACGGCGCGCTCCGCCCCGAGTGGGTGCGGGCAGTCATCGACTACCGCGCCTGGGCTGCCCGGGGCTAGGGCAACACGGCCTACAGTGTGACATCGCTCACCTTCAGCCTTTTGTCTTGTCTGAGATACAGAGGTTAGCCTACGATCTGTTGCAATGAGCCTTCCACAGTACACCGGAGCTATGGTCCGCACCGCCACCGTTGAGGTGACCGGCTCATCGATGGCCCCGGCCACCTCATCTTCTTCCGGAACCACGACCGAGAAGTTGCTGGTCCACGGTATCGGCGGTTGGCATTTCGTCCTGCGCTCCGTCCCGTGCTTCGCCACCGGCCTGTCCCTGGGTGACATCGTCCACTGCCAGGATCGTGATGGCACACTCCATCTCGACGGGGTCAGCGTCCGCGGTGGTGCGTCCACCCTGCGCCTGCTCATCGACGACGCCCATGAGCCGCTCGCCGACAACCTGCTCTGGGATCATCCGGCCGCGGCCGCCGGGTGGCCCGGGATGCGCGAGCGGATCGCCGGCCAGCTCACCACCGTCGGCTGCACCGTGGAACGGCTCGGACGCCACCTCCTCGCCGTCTCCATCGGGCCGGACGTCGACATGACCTCCATCGAGCAGTTCCTCAACGAACTTGCCGCGGACGGAGTGCTGCAGATCCAGCCCGGCTACATCCACCAGTAGCCGCGACTGAGGCCGCACATGACATCTGTCACCTCTCATCCGTGACACCGGGAGGGGCCATCGATGACGGACGGGCCTACCCGGGTCAGCCGGGCCGCGGCATGCTGGAGACATGAACACCACAGCCAGCCCGGCCATCACCGTCGACAACCTGACACGCACGTACCAGGCGAAGAGCAGGAAGGACGCCTTCACCGCCGTGAAGGACGTCTCCTTCGAGGTCTACCCCGGAGAGGTGTACGGCCTGCTCGGCACCAACGGCGCGGGCAAGACCTCCCTCCTGGAGATCGTCGAAGGCCTCGCACCACCCACCAACGGAACGGTCACCGTCCTCGGCGGCGACCCGGTGGGCGACCGGGCCCGGATTCGTCCTGAAATGGGCATCATGCTGCAGTCCGGCGGTCTGCCCAAGGAGCTCACCGTCGCGGAGACGATGCGCATGTGGGCCGGCACCTGCTCGCGCCCCCTGCCGGTCGACCAGGTCCTCGACGACGTCGACCTCAGTCACCGCACCGACGTGCGCGTCGGCTCGCTCTCCGGTGGCGAGCAGCGACGCCTCGACCTGGCCTGTGCACTGCTCAACGCCCCCAGCATCATCATCCTCGACGAGCCGACCACCGGCCTGGACCCGGAGTCCCGCAGCCGGACCTGGGACCTGCTCACCGCACTGAAGGCCCGCGGGGTCACGATGATCCTCACCACCCACTACCTGGAGGAGGCCGAACGGCTCGCCGACCGGATCGCGATCATGCACCGCGGTCAGATCGCGGTGGAGGGACGCCTCGACGAACTCGTCGCCACCGAAGGCGCCGAGATCAGCGTGACGCTGCCCGGTGACAACGGCACCGTCCCGCCGGACGCCCTTCCGTCCTTCCCCGGCACCCAGGTCACCCGCGACGGCGCCAAGCTGCGCATCGAGACCAACGCCCTGCAGGACGACACCCGCCGACTCCTCGACTGGGCGAGCACCCAGGGTGTCGCCTTCGAGACCTTCAGCGCCCGCCCCGCGAGCCTGGAACGGGTCTTCAGCAGGATCGCCGGCAAGCAGACCGCAGTCTGACCGACCGGAACAGACCGGAACAGACAGGAGAGAAGAACAATGAGTACCCCGACAACTACTCCCGACCATCCGACCACCGGTTCCACGGTCAAGCGTTTCATGGCGCTGGCCCGCGCCGAGACCCTGCAGTTCGTCCGGAACAAGACCCTGCTGATCAATGCGGCAGTCGTCCCCATCGCCTTCGCGCTGGTGATGTACTTCGTCCAGTCGGGAAACGACGAGGCCTCCAAGGTCGACGCCGCCGCGACCGCGATGGAGTACTTCCTGCTCTTCGCACTGATGTCCGTGCAGTACTACACCGTGCTGTCCATGGTCACGACGCGTCGTGACGAGGGTGTTCTCAAACGACTGCGCACCGGCGAGTCGCGTCATGTGGAGATCCTCAGTGCGTCGTCCTTCCCCGGAGCGGTACTGACCATTGTCTTCACCGTCGTGATCGCCGTCCTGCTGATGGTGCTCGGCGCACCGGGGCCGGTGAACGTGGTCCCGATCATTGTGGCGGTGCTTCTCGGCCTGGCCGTGGTGTCTGGACTTGCCCTGGTCACCAGTGGCTTCACCAAGAACGCCGAAGCTGCCCAGATCACCTCGTTGCCGGTGATGGTGCTGCTGTTCGCCTCGATGGGCCTCTTCCGGCAGTTGTATCCCGAGGCGGTCACCGAGGTCGTCGACCGCACGCCGTTCGCGTTGATCTTCGACCTCGCACAGTACGGGTGGGCCGGCAACACCATGATGGACCGGATCTCCGCCGACGGAGCGGCACCGCTCTCCTCCGGTGAGGTGCTCGCCGAGACCTGGCAGATGATGCTGATCCTGGTCGTGTGGGCCGTGGTGTGTCTCTGGGCAGGCGCGAAGTACGTCCGCTGGGACATCCGCCGCTGATCCCCGGTTAAATGGAACCTATGGCCACCCCAGGGACCACCCCGCTGCTCCACGCCGTCACCCGCCCCCGCCGCACCTGGCAGGGGCTCGGTGCCGGTGCGAAGCTTGCCGTCTACAGCAGGTTGTCGCTGCAGTTGCTGGTCGTGGTGTGCGGCGTCGGCGTGATCGTCCTGGCACTGGTCGGACGCTCCGGCGACGGGCCGACCATCACGAGCGCACAGCTGCTGCTGGTCGCCGTCCCGACGATCGTCCTGACGGTGATGGGGTTGTGGATCACCGAGCTGCGCCCCGAGTTCAACACGTCGCCGCGTGCGGAACACGGCCGCCTGCTGGCCGGTGCTGCGGTGCTGGTTGCCGCGACTTGGGTAGCCGGCATGGCCTTCTATGTCCTCGGCGACGCCCGTGGGGCGTTGACCGGGTTGCTGCTGTTGTGCACGGCATTGTCCCTGGCACCGTTGTGCGTGCTGCCGTGGTTCCCGTGGCGGTGGATGATCACCGTGGTGCTCTCCACCGTGACGGCCGTGGTCACCTGGTCGGAACTGCAGTGGTGGCCGATGTTCTGGTCCACGTTGCTGCTGTCGACCTCCACCTTGTCGGCCTGGACGGTCAACATCGCCAAGGAGCTGGAACGCAGTCGCCTGACCGAGTCCGCCCTGCAGGTCAGTGAGGAGCGGCTGCGGTTCGCCCAGGAACTCCACGACACCCTCGGCCAGCGTCTGGCTGCGGTGTCGATCAAGGCGGAGCTGGCCCGTGCGCTGGCCGCCCGCGGCGACGACCGGTTGGATGAGGAGCTCGCCGAGCTGCAGTCCCTGGTGCGCGATTCCACCACGGAGATGCGTGAGGTCATCGACGGTTACCGCACCGTCACGCTGGCCTCGGAGATCCAGGGTGCCCGCGATCTGCTGCACAGTGCCGCGGTGCGTTTCACCGTCGAGGGGGATCCGGACGCTCTGGCCCCCGCGTTGCGGGAGCCGGCGGCGTGGCTGGTGCGCGAGGGGACGACGAATGTCGTCCGGCATTCCGCCGCCACGTGGGTGACACTGACGTTCACCGCCGACACCGTCACCATGCTCAACGACGGGGTCGAGTCCGGCATCGACCGACTCTCCGGCCTCGCCGGCATCCGGCACCGTGTCGAACCTCTCGGCGCGACCCTGGTCGCCGAACGCGACGGTAACCTGTTCCGTGTGACCCTCAGACTCCCGGAGCAGCCATGAGCACCGACCCGAGCCCCATCAGTGTCGTCGTCGTCGACGACGAGTCCCTGGTCGCCAGTTCCCTGTCCACCCTGCTGGACCTGCAGGACGATCTCCACGTGGTCGCCACCCTCGGCTCCGGGGAGGAACTGCTGGACTGGGTGGCAAAGAACCCGGACTCCGGTCAGACGGTGGATGTCGTGGTCATGGACCTGCAGCTCGGCGGGATCGACGGGGTGGAGACCGCCGGACGCCTGCCTGACGGGCTCGCGGTGCTCATCGTCACCAGTCATGGGCGTCCCCGGGCGCTGAAACGGGCCCTGGCCCACGGCGTGCTGGGCTTCCTGCCGAAGACGTCCTCTGCCGAGGAGTTCGCCACCGCGGTGCGCACCGTCCATGCCGGACGCCGCCACCTCGACCCGGAGCTCGCCGCTGCGGCGATCAGTGCCGGGGAGTCCCCGTTGACCGACCGGGAGACCGAGGTGCTCGAGGTCGCCGGCCAGGGAGGCTCGGTGGAGCAGATCGCCCAGACCGTCCATCTGGCGGCGGGGACCACCCGCAACTACCTCTCCTCGGCGATGACGAAGACCGGAGCGTCCACCCGCTTCGAGGCGTGGCGCATCGCACGTGAACGCGGCTGGCTCTAGACAGTAGACTGTCGGTCATGACGCTGAGCCAGACCCAGACGCCGCATCAGACGGAGCCTCCCTTCATCTCCCCGGAAGACCTGTACGCCGCCAGTACCCGGGGCGACCGCATGGTCATCATCGACTCGGACTGGGAGCCCGGTGGCGACACCGCCTGGAACCTCTACGTCGCCAGGCACATCCCAGGCTCCTTCTTCTGCGATCCGATCACGATGCTGGCAGGGTCCCCCTCAGCCGGTGGCGGACGTGCCCCGCTGCCCAACCCGCGGATCCTGCAGCGTTACCTCGACGACTGGGGGATTCGGCCGGGCCTGCCCGTGCGGATCTACGACCGCGGTGGGCTGCTCCACGCCGCGCGTGGCTGGTGGGTGCTGCGCTGGGCGGGCGTGACGGACGTGAAGATCCTCGACGGCGGCACCGTGGGGTGGCAGGCCGCCGGGGGAGACGTCGCCACCGGGATCGGCTGCCTGCGCGGCCGCGGCACCTTCGAGGCCTTCGCCGGTGGTGCGCCGACCATGGCGGTGGCCACCATCGACGAGGTGTCGGCGCTGTCCGCTGAGATCGCTGCGTCCGGTAATGCGTCCGGCCGGGCGTCCACCATCCCGTTGCTGGTCGACGCCCGCACCGCCGACCGCTTCCATGGTCGGAGTGAGCCGGTCGACCGTCGTGCCGGGCACATCCCGGGCGCGGTGAGCATCCCGGTCATCGACCTGCTCGACGATGGCCGCGTCCCACCGTCCGAGGTGGTGCGCGAGCGTCTCGCCGCCCACGGCCTCACCGATGACACGATCGCCGCCGAGGCGGTGATCTACTCCGGTTCCGGTGTGGACTCCGCACTGTTCATTGCCTTGATGGAGCATGCGGGGCTGCCCGCGGCCCGGCATTTCGTCGGCGGATGGTCGCAGTGGGCTCTTGACAGGTCCCGTCCGGTCGGCCTGTGATGGTTCACTGATCCAGTGAATGGCATGAAACTCCTGAATTACCGCCGTCACCTCACTAGTCTGTGACCATGGAGGAAAGCCGCGGAATCGCAGACGCAGCGCAGCCGGGGGCAGGCATGGATACCGGTGTCCGCTCCCGGGACCCGCTTGACGTCATCACCCCGCTCGCCGGCACCGTCGTACCACTGGAATCGGTGCCTGACCCGCTCTTCGCTGCGGGCACGGTCGGCCCCGGGATGGCGGTGGTCCCCGATGCCGGCGTCGAGTACGTCACGGTCTGTGCCCCGGTGTCCGGCAGGCTGACCCGGCTGATGCCGCACCTGTTCCTCATCCTCACCGACGATGAGATACCGGTGCTCGTGCATCTCGGTATCGACACCGCACACCTGGACGGACAGGGCTACTCCCCCCACGCCGAGCAGGGCAAGCGCGTCGAGGCCGGTCAGCGCATCACCACCTACGCCCCGCTGGCGCTCGGGCGGCTCGGTTTCGACCCCATCGTCCCGGTGGTGGTGATGGGACGCGGCGATGGGGCGCCGGTGCGTCCTGCTCTGGTCCCCGGCGAGCCCTGCGGGCTGGGGGAGATCCTGTTCCGCGTGGACGGGGCCTAGCCTTCTCGGGCCTGTTCTAGACTGGCACCATGCTTCGACGAATCACCACCACGGCGTGCGCCTTGTTCATGCTCGTCGGCGTCTCGCGGGTGGACGAGCAGCTCGACCCGCAGTGGTTGGAGGCGGCCTTCTACGCCTTCTTCTTCGTGGAGCTTCTGCTGCTGCTGGCGGGCATCATCCTCACCGTGCGCGGCTACTTCGGGCCGGCCCGCCACCCGGTCAACCGGGTGTTCATCGGATTGAGCTGGGCGGGGGCGATCGGTGCCCTGGTGCTGATGCTGGAGATCGCCCTGGGGCACGGGCAGGTGCTGTGGCTCAACGTGGTCGCCAGCGCGGTGATGTTCACCGGTGTGCTGGGCGCGGCGGTGGTGGCGCTGTCGGCCAGCCCGTGGCGCGACCTGTTCTACTCGCGCCGCTCAGATCCCGTGCTTCGCGGCGATGATGCCGGCCATGGTGTCACGCGGCAGCAGTCGGGCGGCGGGGAACGCGACCTGTGAGCTTGAGCCGGTGGCGTACAGCGGCTTCGGACGCTTCGACGTCACGGCCAGCAGGAGCACGTCGGCGACCTGCTCGGCGCTGACCCCGTCGGCCTCGTTGGCGTTGAGCGTCTTCAGCATGGTGTGGAACTCGTCGGCGTAGGGGCCCTGGTCGTCGATGTAGATGGTGCGTCGCTCCGACAGTCCGGTGTTGATCGCCCCGGGTTCCATCACCGAGACGCCGATACCGAAGGGTGCCAGTTCGCGGCGGGCGGAGAAGGCGAAGGCCTTGATCGCGGCCTTGGATGCCCCGTAGCTGCCGCGGTGGGCCAGCGGGAAACTGCCGAGCATGGAGCCGACGAACACCACCCGGCCGCGTCCGGCCTGACGCATCTGCGGTAGCAGCAGCTGGGTGAGCTCGACATGACCGATCACGTTGACCTGGAAGAGTCGCTGCAGCGCCTCGCGGGGGAGTTCCTCCAGCGGTCCGTTCTGCGATTCCCCGGCGTTGTTGACCAGCACCGTCACCGGGTTGGACGCATCGACCCCCAGCGCCGCGAGATGCTCCGGCACCGCGGCGATGGACGCCGGGTCCTCCAGGTCCAGCGGGACGAGCTCGACGCCGCGTGGCGCATTCGCCACCGATTTCTCGGAGTCGGGGGTGCGGGACGTCCCGATCACCCGGAAACCCTGCTGGACCAGCGCGGCGGCGGTGGCCTGGCCGATGCCGGAGGTCACCCCGGTGACCAGTGCGATGTCGCCGGCACTCACCAGCGGCAGGGAGGGGGTGAGGAATCGGGAGAGGAAGGGTGCTTTCGCCATGACAACAGTGTTACCCGCTCGCCGGGCCCCGCGTGGCCGAAATGCGTTTCGGTAGCCTGTGTTCCATGCCCGCTCTCTCCGACCCACCTCTGCTCCACATCGACTGCGGCTACGGACACAGGCATGCTCTGGGCCGTCTTCAGCTGGAGGTGGCCCCGGGGGAGATCGTGGTGGTGACCGGACCGAACGGTGCCGGGAAGTCCACGCTGATGTCCACCATCGCCGGGGAGATCGAGCCGGTGGAGGGCGAGGTCCGGGTGTCGGGCACGGTTGACCCCGCCGCACCGGAGGGTGCCGGGGCGGTGACCTTCCTCGCCGACCCGTCCTTCTTCCCGGACCTCACCATCGGCGAGCACCTGGAGATGACCGCCCACCACGTCGGCGTCCCCGCCGATGAACTCCGTGACTCCGTCGAACGGTGGCAGGTCGCGGACATCGAGTCCGAGTTGCCGAGCCGCGTCTCCAGCGGTCAGCGCCAACGGGCCTACCTGGCCCTGCAGCTGGCGTCCGCCGCGGACGTCGTGGTCCTCGACGAGCCGGAACGGCATCTCGACGGGGACTGGGTCCGCCGTCTCGGTGACGCACTCGCCGACGTCGGTGCCGGTGGCGCCGCCGTCGTGGTCGCCACGCACTCGACCCACCTGGCAGGACGCGCCGACCGCACCGTGCAGCTGTGAGCGCCGCGAGTATCGCTGCCGCAGCGGCGGCCCTGCTCCTGGTGGTCCTCATCGCCGAGCGGATGCTGCCCCTGCGGGCGGTGGAGCGTGACGTGTGGGAGTGGAGGTTGCGTCCCACCGGGCGTTTCCCCTCCATCGACGAGTTCTCCCGGTGGCAGGTCGGGACGCTGGGCGTCCTCGGCGGGCTGCTCGGTTACGGGACCGTCCCGTCCCACGCGGGGATCGCCGTCGCGGTCGCCGCGCTGCTGACCATGGGCGTACGACTGCTGGTGGGGGTGTGTCGCGTCCGGCTCCCGGAGGCCCTCGACAACGGCACCACCCGGGTGATGTTCACGATGTCGTCCGTGGTGAACGATTCGGAGCTCTCCGCGAACATCTACGCCGCTGCGTGGCTGCGTAATACGCCGGTGTCCGCCGGCCGGATCCGCGGCCCTGTCCCTCTGGTCCTGATGTGGCGCCGGCTGCGTCGTCGGTTCTACGTCCCGTTGCTGTTCCTGGTCACTGCCTTGGTCGTCGTGGCGCTCGGCCCGGCCCCGGGACTCTGGGCGCAGACCGGGCTGGTGGTCACGTGGGGTGTCGTGGCTTCGGCGGTGTGGCGGGCGACCCGGATAGGCATCCGGGGTGAGATGCCGTGGCGGCTGTCCTTCCTCGCCGCGGTGACGGGGGTGGGGACCGTGGCACTGGCACTGTTCTGGCGTCCGGACGCCCCGCTTGTCTTCGCCGTCCTGGCAGTCGCCGCGATCCTGTGGTGCGCGCTCATACGCGGGCGGCCGAGGAGGAACGACAACTTCGAGGTGATCGAGACCGGTATGGGCGTCGCCGTGCCGCTGGGGACGGTGTTGCACATGTTCTCCGGGGCGTGGGCGGTTCTACCCGCCTACCTCGCGGTGGTGCTCGGCGGTTGAGCGAATGCGGAGGTGTGGGCGCGTCCCGTTGCGCCCCGCCAGAACTCGCCCTCCGGTGCCTGCAGCCTCTTCTGCGTCATCTGAGTGTGCACAGCGTCATCGGAGAATGTCGCTTCGGGCACTCCAGGCGACATTCTCCGATGACGCTGTGCACACTTCAATGACGCGAGCCGCAGGCCTCACCTCCGGCGAGTAATCCTGCGGCTGACTTCCGACCCTTCCTCGAAAGGGCGGCTCCATGTTTGAGAATGCACTCCCCGAAACCGGAGTGACCATGGTCGTCCCTGCTTGCCTCGCTACGGGGTGGCAAGAGCTTGCCTCGCTACGGGGTGGCAACAGGAAGGAAAGCGTGACGGATTGGGGAGGGAGCTGCCAGCGAAACGTCCAATCCGTCACGCCCAGGTATGCGCGCCCGCCACCGCCCGGGGGTGTCGCAGACCTGCTACCGGCGAAAAGATGTCTCCGTCACACCGTCACGGTTATACTGTCATGCAAGTCATAACTGAATACGCCGTTCGTAGCCACTGTGGGAGAGGCCGGCACCAGACACCGGCCGCCGTAGGAGCAACACCTCCCCGTCGACACTCTCAGGCACCCGTACCACCGTGGCGAGGCACCTCTGGAAAGAGCTGGTCACCGTCGTCCGTGACCCGGCCGCCGAAGGAGCAAAGCTCTCAGGCACCATCGACAGAGTGGGGAGGGTTGAAGCACATGTCCGCTGTCTTTACCCAGGAAGAGACCCCCTGACACATGGCAACCCCCCACGACGCCTTCCCGAACCGGCACATCGGCCCGAACGCCGCCGACACCGCCGCCATCCTCGAGTCGCTCGGCTACGAGTCCACTGAGGCGCTGGCCGCCGCCGCGCTGCCGGCCAGCATCGCGCAGGACGCACCGATCGGCCTGGCACCCGCCCTCGACGAGACCGAGGCCCTGGCCACCCTCCGCGGCTTCGCCAACAAGAACACCCTGAAGAAGCAGCTCATCGGTGCCGGCTACTACGACACCGTCACCCCGGCGGTCATCCGCCGCAACGTGGTCGAGAACCCGGGCTGGTACACCGCCTACACCCCGTACCAGCCGGAGATCTCCCAGGGCCGCCTCGAGGCGCTGCTGAACTTCCAGACCATGGTCCAGGACCTCACCGGCCTGCCGATCGCCGGTGCCTCCCTGCTGGACGAGGCCACCGCCGTGGCCGAGGCCGTGCAGATGATGGCCCGCCAGAACGCGAAGGCCGCGAAGAAGGGCGGGGTCGTCCTGCTCGACGAGAACCTGCACCCGTCCAGCATCAACGTCACCCGCGCCCGCGCCGCCGCCGTCGAGATCCCCGTCGAGGTCGCCGCGATCACCGCGGAGACCATCGCCTCCCGGTCCGACGAGGACGCTCCGCTGATCGGTGTCGTGGTCTCCAACCCGGGCACCACCGGTGGTCTGCGCGACGACCTCGGTGAGGTCATCGAGGCCGTCCACACCGCCGGTGGCCTGGTCACCGTGGCCTGCGACCTGCTGGCCCAGGTGCTGCTGACCTCCCCGGGCGAGCTCGGCGCGGATATCGCCGTCGGTTCGGCGCAGCGCTTCGGCGTCCCGCTGTTCTTCGGTGGCCCGCACGCCGCCTTCATGTCCTGCCGTACCGAGTACCAGCGCAAGCTGCCCGGCCGCATCGTCGGCGTCTCCGTCGACGCCGACGGCACCCCGGCCTACCGCCTGTCGCTGCAGACCCGTGAGCAGCACATCCGTCGCGACAAGGCGACGTCCAACATCTGTACCGCCCAGGCGCTGCTGGCCGTCGTCGCCAGCTTCTACGCCGTGTGGCACGGCCCGGCGGGCCTGCGCGAGATCGCCTCGGCGATCCACGGCCGCGCAACCGCCCTGGCCGTGGGCCTGGCAGGTGCAGGACGCACCATCTCCCACGACCGTTTCTTCGACACGGTCACCGTCGAGGTCACCGACGCTGCAGCCACCGTGGCCGCCGCCTGCGAGGCCGGCTTCAACCTGCGCGAGGTCGACGACACCCACGTCGGCGTCTCCGTCGGCGAGTCCAGCACCGACGCCGACATCGCCGAGCTGATCAGCATCATCGGCGGTGACGCGGCGTCCTCCACTGCTGTGGACACCGCGTCCTTCACCGCCGAGGACGGCCCGCTGGCCGACCTGCTGCGCACCGACGAGATCCTCACCCACCCGGTGTTCCGGACGATCACCTCGGAGACCCAGATGATGCGCTACATGCGCCGTCTGGCCGGCCGTGACCTGGCCCTGGACCGCACCATGATCCCGCTGGGCTCCTGCACCATGAAGCTCAACGCCGCGGTGTCGATGGAGCCGATCACCTGGCCGGAGTTCGCCGGTATCCACCCGATGGTCCCGGAGGACCAGGCCACCGGCTGGCTGGAGCTCATCGAGGACCTGGAGGAGCGCCTGGCGAAGATCACCGGCTACGCCGCAGTCTCCGTCCAGCCGAACGCCGGCTCCCAGGGCGAGTTCGCCGGCCTGCTGGCGATCCGCCGCTACCACCTCGCCAACGGCGACGACCAGCGCACCCTGGTGCTGATCCCGGCCTCGGCCCACGGCACCAACGCCGCCTCGGCCGCGCTGGCCGGTCTCGGTGTCGTCGGTGTGAAGAACGCCGAGGACGGCTCCATCGACCTGGCCGACCTGGACGCCAAGATCGAGAAGTACGCCGACCAGATCGCCGGCATCATGATCACCTACCCCTCGACCCACGGTGTGTTCGAGGAGCACGTTCGCGAGGTCTGCGAGAAGGTCCACGCCACCGGCGGCCAGGTCTACATCGACGGGGCGAACCTCAACGCCCTGGTCGGCCTGGCCCAGCCCGGCGAGTTCGGCGGCGACGTCAGCCACCTGAACCTGCACAAGACCTTCACCATCCCGCACGGTGGCGGTGGCCCGGGTGTCGGCCCGGTGTGCGTCGGCGAGCACCTCGTCGAGTACTTGCCGACGGATCCGTGGGAGGATGCCTCGGACGAGAAGGGTTTCCCGGTCTCCCAGGCTGGCCAGGGTTCCGCCGGCGTGTTGCCGATCTCCTGGACCTACATCGCGATGATGGGCGACGACGGCCTCACCGAGGCGTCCCGCATGGCCCTGGTCAACGCCAACTACATCTCGAACCAGCTGGCCGACAGCTTCCCGACGCTCTACACCGGGGACAACGGCCTGGTCGCCCACGAGTGCATCCTGGACCTGCGCGAGCTGACCAAGCAGTCCGGCATCACCGCCGCGGACGTCACCAAGCGTCTGATGGACTTCGGTTTCCACGCCCCGACCCTGGCCTTCCCGGTCACCGGCACCCTCATGGTGGAGCCGACCGAGTCGGAGGACAAGGGCGAGCTGGACCGCTTCATCGCCGCGATGCGCACCATCCGTGCCGAGATCGACGAGGTCATCGCCGGGGATGTCGCCGCGGATGACTCCGTCCTGCGCCACGCACCGTTCACCGCCGAGTCTGTGGTCCGCGACGACTTCGACACCGCGGTCTCCGGCGGTCACTTCAGCCGCACCAAGGCTGCTTTCCCGGTCGACACGTTGCGCCGCGACAAGTACTTCCCGACGGTGCGTCGTATCGACGACGCCTACGGCGACCGCAACCTGATGTGCTCCTGCCCGCCGCTGGACGCCTTCGACATCACCGCCGACAGCTCCGAGAGTGAGGACTGAACCATGTCCGAGAACATCAAGCACACCGCACTGCACCCGGTCCACGAGACCCTCGGCGCGAAGTTCACCGACTTCGGCGGCTGGGACATGCCGCTGAAGTACGACAAGGAGCTCGAGGAGCACCGCGCGGTTCGCGAGGCCGTCGGCGTCTTCGACCTCTCCCACATGGGCGAGGTGCTGGTCACCGGTCCGGACGCCGCGGCGTACCTGGACCATGCCCTGGTCTCCCGGCTGTCGGCGGTGAAGGTCGGAAAGGCGAAGTACTCGATGATCTGCACCGAGGACGGCGGCATCATCGACGACCTGATCACCTACGTGCTCAACAGCCCGGAGGGCCCCGAGGCGGATCCGGAGTACCTGGTCATCCCGAACGCCGGCAACGCCCCCGCCGTGTACGAGGCGATGGTGGAACGCGCCACCGACTTCGACGTCACCCTGGTCAACCAGACCGACGATGTCTCGCTGATCGCCGTGCAGGGCCCGAAGGCCGCCGCGGTGATGGGGGAGATCGTCGAGACCGTGACGGATGCCCCGGAAGCGTCCGGTGCGTCCTCCCCGGACGACCCGGACAACCCGGACAACTCCGTGTCCGCCGCGATCGAGGGCCTGGGCTACTACGCCGCGTTCACCGGCACCATCGCCGGTGTGCCGGCGATCATCGCCCGCACCGGCTACACCGGTGAGGACGGCTTCGAGATCTTCGTCGCCAACGAGGCCACCGGTGCCGCCGGCACCGAGGGGCCCACGGCAGTGTGGGACGCCGTGCTCGCCGCCGGTGAGCAGTACGACATCCGACCCTGCGGGTTGGCCGCCCGCGACACGCTGCGCCTGGAGGCCGGCATGCCGCTCTACGGCAATGAGCTGTCCCGCGAGCTCACCCCGGTCGACGCCGGGCTGGGCATCTTGGCCGCCACGAAGTCCAAGGACGCTTTCGTTGGACGCGACGCCATCGTCAAGGCCAAGGAGAAGGGTACTTCCCAGGTGCTCGTCGGCCTGGTCGGTGAGGGCCGTCGTGCGGCCCGTTCCGGCTACGAGATCCAGGACGCCGAGGGCAATCGCCTCGGTGAGGTGACCTCCGGTGCCCTCTCGCCGACGCTGGGCCACCCGGTCGCGATGGGCTACGTGACCACCGACGCTGTCGGCGACGGCGGGGCGGCTACCGAGGGTTCACAGGTCGTCGTGGACATCCGTGGCAAGGCCTTCCCGTACACCGTCGTTCCCCTGCCGTTCTACAAGCGCGAGAACTAGTCCGGCAGGCTAGTCCGACCACTAGACTGTATCCACTGCACTGCTACTTCAGGAGAAGAACCATGACTGCACTTCCCACCGACCGCCTGTACTCCGAGGAGCACGAGTGGGTGAACTCCACCGAGATCAACCCGGGTGACACCGTCCGGGTCGGCATCACCCACGTCGCCGCCGAGGCCCTGGGCGAGATCGTCTTCGTCGAACTGCCCGAGGTCGGTACCGAGATCGAGCACGGCGAGCCCTATGGCGAGGTCGAGTCCACCAAGTCGGTCTCCGACATCTACGCCCCGGTCTCCGGCGAGATCACCGCGGTCAACGAGGACCTCGAGGACAACGCCGGTGTCATCAACGACGACCCCTACGAGGCCGGCTGGCTCTACGAGGTCACCGTCACCGAGGTCGGCGAGCTGATGGACCATGAGGCCTACGGCGCTGCCAACCAGTAGCGCAGCGCATACTGTGCCTGCTGTGCATTCAGGGGCCCCGCGACCCGCCGGGGCACGGCATGCCAGGGTTCGTGTCCGGCCTCTCGATTAAGCTGGTTGCTGATGCCTACCGCTCTTGTCGCCCTCGTCGTCGGGCTCGTGCTGCTGATCGTCGCCGCGAGCCTGTTCTGGCGTGCGGCGCAGAGCCGCGGCATGGATCAGCGCACGGGCACGAGCGCGGGTGAGTCCACGGGGGAGAGACCGGCCCGGGGAGCAGGGGACGTTCCGGCACACAGTGGCTGGGGTGGGGCGGCAGCTACACCGGTGACACCGGTGACGCCTGCCGCGGCTACTGCCGGCTCCGTCGGTGATGACGTCAGCGACACCGCCTCAGCTCCGACACCGGAGTCGCCTGTCGCGGATGAGGCGTCCACGTCGGAGGAGCCCGCCGAGACCCCTCTGTCGGCGGAACCTCCTCAGCCTGCCGACCCTGCAGTTCCCGCAGCGTCCGACGATACGACTGCCCCTGCTGGCCCCGCAGAACCGGTGCCGACCTCGACCGAGCCGACCGAGCCGACCGAGGTAGTGCCGGACACCCCCAAGAACGCGCCCGAGACCACCACATCCCACGAGTCCAGCGGGTTGTTCGCCGGACGACGGTCGCGGCGCCAGTGGGCGCAGTCGCACGGCTACGAGTACGCCAAGGAAGACCGTTACCTGCCCAGCGAGTGGCCGGTCAGCCTGATCGGACAGCTCGGTTCCTCTGAAACGGCATCATCGGCGCGTGACCTGGTCTCCGGATTCGTCGACGGCCACCAGTTTCATGTCGCCGAGGTTCACGGGGTGACCGTCATGGCCATGCGTCGGGACGCCTTCTCCCCGGTCACCGTCCACCTGTCGACGGGCTCGGACGTCCCCTCCGGGATGCGACGGTCGGAGCTGTGCGACCGCCCGCCGTTCACCAGCTACTCCACGGACAACCGGGCACTGGACCGGATGTTGGACGCCCGGGCGGAGACCGCACTGGCTGCCCTGGGAGGGGTGGCCAGCATCATCGGCTTCGCCGGTTCCTGGGTGGCGTTGAGCCTGGCCCGCAAGTCCGACCCGCCGGTGTGGGACCACGTACTCAAACAGCTGGTGCGGCTGGTGGCGGCGTCGCGCGTGCTGCCGCCGCGGGTGACCTCCGAACAGCTGGACATGAGTTCGGCCGACCAGACCCGGCCGCGTGCCCGCCGGATCGTCGCCGAACTGCCGGAGGGTGCCTACGGCCACCTGCGGGTGGTGCCGGACACCGACACTGCCGACACTGCCGACTCCGCTGACCCCGCTGATCCCGATGACACCGCCACCCCGACCTCCCAGGAGCGCCCCCGGGTCGAGCGCTCCAGCGTCCCGGTCGACTTCCCGACCCGCTCGGAAACCCAGTCGATGGGCGACACCAGCGACTGGTCGGAGCCGGGGGTCGGCGATGTGGTGGAGGACGCCCCGCCGATCCCGGCCGTCGGCGAGGACCCTGACCATTCCCGCGGCAGTTCCGCCAATGGCCCGAAGGTCATCCGCACCAATGCACAGCACGCCACGATCTTCGACGAGCCGGCCGCCGACAGCAGCGAGGCCGAACGTGCCCCGCGCCAGCTCCCTCCGCGGGGCCGTCACCGCGCACCGGACGCCCGACACGCCCGTGACAACACTGGCGACGGCGAGACCGGGGCGTCCGACAGCGAGGACTACCCCGTGGTCGACGCCGAGGTCGTCGACCCGGACACCACCGACACCAGCAACGGCCCGGAACAGCACTGAAGGTCCGCGACCCCGTAAGATCACGGGTACATGACCGACCCCTGTACCGACACCGTAAAGGATCCCGCTGAAGCCATGAGTGTGCCTACCGTCAACGCCGAGAAGCTTGCCCGCCTCGCTGAACTGGTCACCGAACTGTCGGTGGTGCACGGCAAGGTCACTCTGTCCTCCGGCAAGGAGGCCGACTACTACGTGGACCTGCGCCGTGCGACCCTGCACCGGGAGTCCTCGAAGCTCATCGGCGAGCTGCTTCGTGAGCTCACCGCCGACTGGGGCTATGTCGCCGTGGGCGGCCTGACCCTGGGCGCGGACCCGGTTGCCACCGCCGTAATGCACGCCGGCGATGACGTGGATTCCTTCGTGGTCCGTAAGGAGACCAAGAAGCACGGCATGCAGCGTCGGATCGAGGGCCCGGACATCACCGGCAAGCGTGTGCTGGTGGTCGAGGACACCACCACCACCGGTAACTCCCCGCTGACCGCGGTGGCCGCCGTGCGTGAGGCCGGTGCCGTCGTCGCCGGTGTCGCCACCGTGGTCGACCGGGCGACCGGGGCGAAGGACGTCATCGAGGCCCAGGGTGTGGAGTACCGCAGCCTGCTGGGCCTCGCCGACCTCGGCCTGGCGTAACTCCCCGGCTCGCCAGACCGCACTTCGCCAGGCCGTAACCCGGAACTGAATCCATCACACCTCCGGCGATTTCCACATCATGAGATCTACAGGTCAGAGAGTTTTTTTGGAATCGTGGTCGCAAGCGAACAGGTGTGATGGATTTTGGCTTATAGCCTCACGTCCCCTAACCCCCCGACCTTCAGGAGCATCCTCGATGAGCACCATCCGACGCACTCTCCGGAACGCCTACCTCGCCGCCGGGGCGACCTCCGTCGTCGCAGCCGCCGCCGGACGTCGCGGTGACCGGCTCACCCGCCTGGTCAAGCCCACCTTGATGCCCCTGCTTGCCGCATCTGCGGCCGCCGACGGTGGAGCGCGCAAGCACCCGTTGGTGTTGGCGGGGCTCGCCGGCGGGTGGCTCGGCGATGTCATTCTCATGGGTAAGGCGGGACGCAGCGACGATCCCGCCCAGCGGGCCAAGAACCTGAACAAGGGGTCGGCCGCATTTGCCGTCAACCAGGTCGCCTACATCACCGAGCTGTGGCGACGCGGACACCGCCCCCGCACGTCGACGCTGGCGTTGCGTGTGCCGGTACTGCTGTCCGGCGCCGGTACCGCTGCCGTCGGCGCCCCGGCCGCCCTACCTGCCGCCATCGGCTACGGCTCCGCATTGGCCGCAACCTCGGTCCTGGCGTCCGACCCGGAGCAGCTGCCGGAAGGTGCGGTGGACGAGCGCGGCCCGCTCGCCGCCGACCTCACCGGCGTCGGTCTCGGCGGCAACTTCTTCGTCCTGTCGGACGGTCTGATCCTCGCCCGGCAGGCGTTCCTGCAGGGGGAGCACAAGGTCGTCCGTGTCCTGGACGGTGTGGTGGACGGCCTGGTCATGGCCACCTACGTCGCCGCCCAGTTGCTCATCGTCGAGGCGTTGACCGGCGCGGGGGACGACAAGTGACCGAGCCCGGCTCCGCCGACGAACAGTCGGGCCGCGGCCCCACCGAGTGGTTCACCCACCCCGTCGGCGTGGGCCCCTGGGCCGAGGAGTACCCGGACCTGCCGGTGCCGGAGGATGAGCATTTCGACCCGGAGCTGCTGGAGAACGGCGACCGACGCAACGTCGTCGACGGCTACCGTTACTGGCGGCTCGAGGCGATCGTCGCCGACATCGATTCCCGACGTCACGGACTGCACATCGCCATCGAGAACTTCGAGAACGACTCGAACATCGGCACCGTGGTCCGCACCGCCAACGCCTTCGCGGTGGACACCGTCCACATCGTCGGACGCAAACGCTGGAACCGGCGGGGCGCGATGGTCACCGACCGCTACCAGCATCTGATGCACCACCCGGACACCGTCTCGGTCACCGCCTACGCCGCCGAGCACGGGCTGACCGTCGTGGCGGTGGACAACACCCCGGGCTCGGTCCCACTGGAGACCGCGCAGCTGCCCGAGAACTGCCTGCTGCTCTTCGGCCAGGAAGGTCCCGGGGTGACCGAGGTGGCGCAGGACGCCGCAGCACTCACCGTGAGCATCGCCCAGTTCGGTTCGACCCGGTCGATCAACGCCGGGGTCGCCGCGGGCATCGCGATGCACACCTGGATCCGTCAGCATGCCGACCTCGGGAATGCCTGGTGACAGGAGCCGGCAACTACCGGTCGTCCTCCTGGGAATCCTCCCGGGGCTCCAGCTCGTGCACCCTCTTGGCGGCCCGACGCAGCCGCTCTTTCCGGGTCTCCTGCTCGGTCTCCTGGAGCTCGTCGTAGAGCTCTTCGTCCTCGTCGGAGTATTTCAGGATCATCCGGGGGAGGGTCAGCGTCAGGGCCAGCGACGGCCACACCACCCAGGCGTGGGTGACGTCGAAGACGAACTGCAGCAGCAGGTACGACACCAGGGTGGCCCCCAGGATCACCCCGTCGAGTGTGTTGATCAACCTCCCCCGTCTGCGCAGGCTCTCCAGCTCCGCAGCATCCGGGTCGTCCACCCTCGCCACCCCGGACCCCTGCTCCGGGAGAGCCACCGCACTCCCGGTGGAGTCGAACGGCACCCCGTCCGGGAGATCGTCGAAAAACCCTCGCAGATCACCTATCGTGCGTGCATCGGCGACACCTGCCGAGCGTTCATTGAACTCTGAATCGTGCAGACGCCCGTCCGCGTAGTGCCCGCCGAGCGACGTCAGCGCGTGAATCCGGTCGGCATCACTGAGTCGCAGCCTGTCAGACGGGGGAGGCGCATCCATGCCCTTAGGGTACCAACAGGTGCGAGACTCCCACTTTTGCAGGCAGAATGAACCATATGCAGGAACGTTGGGACCACCGGGCCGATCTCGCCGAACAGGCCGTCATGGAACGCCATGGCGGCCGGCTCTGGGCGATCCCCCGGACGAACCTGGCCATTGTCGCGTGGCCCCCGGCGACGAAGGACAAGTTCTACTACCAGTGGCACTACTGGTGGCAGGCCCACTACATCGACTGCCAGGTCGACGCCACCCTGCGCCGCAGCACCCGCCTGCGTCTCGGCATGATCCGACGAACCATCCGCGGTATGCGACTGCGCAACTTCGGGAAGTTGACCCGCAACGAGTACTTCGACGACAAGACGTGGCTGGCCCTGGCCCTGCAGCGGGTCGAGGACCTCGACCGCTACGGCAAGGTGCGCTACCGGTCGTCGTTGGAGGAGGACATCTTCGGCGGTGTCGATTCGTTGACCGGCGTCATCCCGTGGCGGAAAGGGGAGACGTTCTACAACGTTCCGACCAACGGCCCGGCGGCGATCCTCGCCGCCCGGACCGGGAATCTCGAGCTCGCCGAGGAGCTCACGGACTGGGTCCACCACCGGCTGATCAACCCTGAGGGCCTGGTGATGGACGGCATCCGGATGACCATGTCGGGTCCGGAGCCCGTCGACGACATCCACGCCTACTGCCAGGGCGTGATGATCGGGGCATCCCTGGAGCTGGCCCGGGCGCAGCGTCGCAGTGCCGGGGTGGCGATGGATGCCGTCAGCGAGGTCGGCATGCCGGCGATCACCCGCGTCCAGCATCTGGTGGGTGCCGTTGCCGAGCAGATGACGTCCCGCAACGGCGGCATCGACTGGCGCGGCGGGGGCGGTGACGGCGGTCTGTTCAAGGGCATCCTGGTGCGGTACCTGGCATTGGTGGCGACGTCACTGCCGGGGGCGGACAAGGCCACCGCCACGACCCGTCGGACGGCGCGTCGGCTGGTGTTGCGCTCGGCGGAGGCGGTGTGGCGTTACCGTCTGGAGGTCGACGGGCTGCCGTTGTTCCCCGGCTCCTGGGGTGGGGACGCGGTCCTGCCGCAGTCCGGTGGTCTGGTCGGCGCGGCTCTGTCGGGGGCGGCGGCGTCGGCGGAGATTCCGGAACGCGACCTGTCGGTGCAGCTCTCCGGCTGGATGTTGATGGAGGCAGCGGCGGCGGTGGCGGCGTCCGACCGCTAGCGTCCCACCCGTTTTGCGAGAGCGAACGGCTCCTCATCCACACAACTGCGTCGGTCCACGGCATACTTGGGGGGGACAGTGCGCACGCCAACTCGCAAAGGAACTCGTCATGCCGATTGCAACACCCGCCGTCTACCGCGACATGCTCGACAAGGCCAAGGAGGGCGGCTTCGCGTATCCCGCGATCAACTGCACCTCCTCGGAGACCATCAACGCCGCCCTGAAGGGCTTCGCCGACGCCGAGTCCGACGGCATCATCCAGTTCTCCCTCGGTGGTGCGGAGTTCGGCTCCGGCCTGGCGGTGAAGAACATGGTCGCCGGTGCTGAGGCGCTGGCGCACTTCACCCACCACGCGGCGAAGCACTACGGGGTCAACGTCGCCCTGCACACCGACCACTGCCAGAAGGAGAAGCTGGACAGCTACGTCCGGCCGCTGCTGAAGATCTCGCAGGCACGGGTCGATGCCGGCGAGAATCCGCTGTTCCAGTCGCACATGTGGGACGGTTCGGCCGTCCCGATCGACGAGAACCTGGAGATCGCCAAGGACCTGCTGCCGAAGTGTGCTGCGGCGAATATCGTCCTCGAGGTCGAGATCGGTGTCGTCGGTGGTGAGGAGGACGGCGTCGAGGCGAAGGCCGGCGCGAACCTCTACACCACGGCGGAGGACTTCGAGAAGACGGTGGATGCCCTGGGCACCGGTGAGAACGGCCGCTACATGCTGGCCGCCACCTTCGGCAACGTCCACGGTGTCTACAAGCCGGGCAATGTGAAGCTGCGTCCGGAGGTCCTCGACATGGGCCAGAAGACCGCCGCGAAGAAGCTGGGCCTCTCCGAGGGCTCCCAGCCCTTCGACTTCGTCTTCCACGGCGGCTCCGGCTCCGAGAAGGAGAAGATCGAGGAGTCCCTGCGCTACGGCGTGATCAAGATGAACGTGGACACCGACACCCAGTACGCGTTCACCCGCCCGGTCGCCGGCCACATGTTCGCCAACTACGACGGTGTGCTGAAGATCGACGGTGAGGTCGGCAACAAGAAGGTCTACGACCCGCGTTCCTTCCTGAAGAAGGCCGAGGAGGCCATGGCCACCCGCGTCCTCGAGGCCTGCACCGACCTGCACTCCGTCGGCACCACCGTCTCGAAGTAGGTCGCGACGATGGCGGAGCAGATTCGTAAAGGGCGTGACCTCTTCGGCGCGGAGCACCCGGCGGTGCGTCTGCCGGACTCGTTGGCGACCGCGGTGACCGGTTCGGAGTCGCAGGCGGAGCTGGCGGCTCTGGCGGTGGCGAATCCGAAGGATTCAGGCGTGTGGGCCGCGTTGGCACAGCAGCATCTCGACAGTGCCGACCCGGCCGCACAGGTCACCGCCTATGCGTGCGCCCGGACCGGCTACCACCGTGGGTTGGACGCCCTGCGTTCCAACGGCTGGCGTGGCACCGGCCCGGTGCCGTGGGCCCATGAGCCGAACCGCGCGGTACTGCGGGCGATCATGATGCTCGCCGTGGTCGCCAAGGCCATCGGTGAGGAGGACGAGTACATCCGTTGTCTCAACCTGGTCAACGACTGCGACCCGGACGCCGCTGAGGCCATCGGGCAGTAGCCCACTGTCAGTTCTCCGCCGCCGAATGATCCTGTTGTCCCCGCGCGCCCGCCGCGTGCTGCGCCGCTGCGGGTGGGTTCTGCTCGTCCTGTTCCTGTTGTGGGCGTCCACCCCGTTGTGGCCGCTGACCGGTGTGCTGCCGGGCGTCGTCGCGTGGCTGCTTCCTGCGGCGCAGGCGATGTACTTCCTCGGCGTGCTCGCCGCCGGCTGCTGTGCGGCGACCCTGGTGTGGGGTGGGACGCGCCGACGGACGCGGGGGCGTCGGGTCGGCATTGCCACGGTGGTGCTGTGCACCCTGCTGGGCCTCACTGCGGCCGATATGGCGGTGGCGGTGCGGGAGCAGCAGCGCGACACCGACCCCGCGGGCACCGTCGGCACTGACACCGCATCGCTGCGGATCATGTCCCTGAACACCTATTACAGCGCCGCCGATGACGAGGGCATCGTCGAGGCGGTCGCTGAGTTGCGGCCGGACGTCCTGGTGCTGTCCGAGACCTCCACCGAGGAGGTCGGAATGGTGGAGGGCGCCACGGGCCTGCACGCGGTCTCCCCGGTGCTGCGCCGTACCCCGGGGGCGGGCACGGCGATCCTGGTCGGCGACGGGCAGGCCAGGGAGGTCTCGGAGGACACCGGCATCACCCGTCACCAGATGCCCGTCGCGGAGCTCGATGCCTCGACCGACCCACAGGCGACCATCGCCGGTGTGCACACCAACACCCCCGTCCACCGCGACCTGCTCGGTGGCTGGTTGCAGGAGATGGAGGACCTGCGGGACTGGGTCGATGACACGTCCACCAGCCAGGACCACCCGGTCATCCTCGCTGGCGACTTCAACGCCACGATGTCGCACCCGGAGTTCCGCGAGTTGGTGCACGGTGCGGACCTGGAACGCTGTGCCGCCTCTGCTATGGGTCCGGCGACCTGGCCGGCGGTCGTACCGGTCGTCCGGCTGGACCACATCCTCGTCGCCGGTGCGTCCTGCGGCGATTCCGGAACCCTGCGGGTCGAGGGCTCCGACCACCAGGCGATCTGGGCCGACGTTCACCTGTAGTGTCCGGCGCTCGTGCCAGAATGGTCAGCATGACCGAGAAGCAGTCCGGCGACTACTCCGAACGCGCCCGCCGTGCCCGTGACCGTGCAGGCATGCACGGGCGGCTCGGTGTGGGTGCCGCGAGGGAGTCGCTGCGTCGATTGGCGGTGGCCGAGCGTTTCACCCGTGTCCGTGGCACGGCGGTCTTCGCCCTGCAGTGCGCGATCGCCGCGGGCCTGGCCTGGTTCATCGCCCATGACCTCATCGGCCATGAACAACCCTTCTTCGCCCCCATCGCCGCGGTGATCAGTCTCGGTGTCGGTGGTGGGAAACGGGTGCGCCGTGGCTTCGAGCTGCTGATCGGTGCCACCGTGGGCATCGGCATTGGTGACCTGGTGATATCCCAGATCGGTGGGGGTGGTTGGCAGATCACCGTGGTGGTGTTCGTGGCGATGATGCTGGCCGTCTTCGTGGACAAGGGGCCACTGGTACCGAACCAGGCGGCGAGTTCGGCGGTGCTGGTCGCCACGCTGATCCCACCGGGGGAGCAGGCCGGTTGGGAGCGCATGGTCGACTGCATGGTCGGCGGGATCCTGGGGTTGATCGTGGTCGCGGTGATCCCGAACAATCCGCTGCGGGCGGCGCGCCGGGAGATCGCGGGGCTGATCAGCAAGGCCGCACTGGTGCTCGACGATGTCGCCCAGGGCATCGAGGAACGCGACGGTGAGATCATCGGCGACGCCCTGGAGACCGCCCGCGGCACCCAGGCCAGTGTCAATGATCTTATGGCGGCGGCCGGCGGCGGCGATGAGGTGATGAGCCTCTCTCCGATCTACTGGACCGCCCGGCGGTACTCCAAGTCGATGAACCGCATCCTGGTCCCGGTGGACAATGTGATGCGCAATTCCCGGGTGTTGGCCCGCCGCGCCGAGATCATGGTGGAGGACGGCGTGGAGCCCCCACCGGAGTTGTCACGGCTGATCCGCGATATATCGGACGCGCTGGGTCACCTCGGCACAGTGTACGCCTCCGGCGGGACCCGGGCGACGCGTCAGGAACTCGTGGAGATCCCGGAGATCACCCGTCGGCTGCAGTTGTTGGCAGGACGCTCCGGCCTGGCCGTCGCAGAGGGGGCCGGCCTGTCGGGGGCGGTGGTGCTGGCGCAGTGCCGCTCGATCATCGTGGATGCCCTGCAGGTGTGCGGCATGTCCCGGGAGTCGGCGATGGCGGTGCTGCAGCCGACGGTGTCGGAGCCGCAGTTCCCCCCGGAGGTGTGGGGTGACACCAGTGACGCCGAGGGCGACCGGGGCTGATCAGATACAGTATTGGCATGGCAACCACCACCACCACCGAGTCCGGCATCCCGGACCTCTCGGACATCATCGTCAAGCGTTGGAATGACCTCGACACCACCGAGGTTTATGCGATCGCCCGCCTGCGTACCGAGGTTTTCCTGCGCGAACAGCGTGTGGATGATGTTGAACTGGACTGGCGGGACCCGGACTCCAGCACGGTCCATGTGTTCATCCGCAACGGCCGCGACGTGGTGGGCTACCTCCGGACGCTGGCGGTCCCCCCGCTGCGCAACGTCCCCGGCGTCCCCGCGGTCCACCGTGTGCTGGGACGCATGGTCGTCGACCCGGAGTTCCGCGGGCGGGGACTGGCCGGACAGCTGATCGCCAGAGCCGTGGAACTGCACTCCGACGAGCCCATCGTGCTGCACGCCCAGACCTACATCACCGGCATGTACGAGGAGCACGGCTTCGAGGTCTACGGCGAGGAGTATGACGAGGGCGGTATCCCGCACCTCTCCATGGTCCGGACCCCGAAGTAGTCCCTAACGCCGGACGAACTGACCGTCGCGCAGGTGCCGGTAGAAGGTCACCGATTTCACCGCACGCGGATGCGCCACCCCGTCACGTACCACCGTGAGACCGACCCCGCCGGCCTGCAACGCCCGGCCGGACAACACCGCGGTGTGGTCCACCAGGCCGGGTTCCAGGTTGCGGCGGAACAGACGACGCCGCAGCGACTTCTCGGCCGCGATCTCGTCATAGACCGAGGGGGTGAGCAGCCGGGTCGCCGCCAGCCCGGGGGCCTCCACCGTCGGCACCATCCGCACCCCGAACGCCCCGGCCTTCCCCTCCCACGGGGCCGTGGACTGGTTCATGAACAGGGTCCCGGAGTCCACGATCACCTCACCGACCAGCTCGGAACCGGGGTGGAGGATCTCCGCCGAGCCCAGGGTGACGATCCCGGCATCGTCACGCACGATGCTCGTCGGACGCGCCGGTGCGGTCATCGCGAAGTTCAATGCGGCCAGGTCCGGCTCATCCGACGCCTCCAGCTGCCAGTTCTGCGCCACCACGGAACCCCCCGGCCCCACCGGCACGAAGCCGACCGAGATCCACAGTGCGTCGATGCGCATCAGGCGGGTGACCACCGCGGCAACGGCCGCGTCCGACCCCACCACCACGACCCGGACCGGCTGGTCGGGACGCTGCGGGGCGAACTGCGGTGCCCCCTGGTGGGGGACGTCCGGCTGTGCGGCGATCTCGTCCAGCGAGGGGGAATCGTCCTGCGGCAGGTGCGCGGCGGCGAGTTCGTCGAGCAGGCGCAGGTCACGGCGTCCCGGCGTGGCGGGCAGGGACACCGACCCGGGCAGCAGGGCGCCCACGAGGTCGTGGGCCCGGTCGCCACAGGCAAGCACTATGGTCGTCATAACGTCCTAGCGTAGTCCACCGGCTACACTGTTCTTTTGGTTAGAGAGTCAGTCCAGACAGGAACGGAAAGTGACGGACGCACAATGACAGCCATTATCGTGGTCGGCGCACAGTGGGGCGACGAAGGCAAGGGCAAGGCCACCGACATCCTCGGTGGCCGGGTCGACTATGTCGTCAAGCCCAACGGCGGTAACAACGCCGGACACACCGTCGTCGTCGGTGGCGAGAAGTACGAGCTCAAGCTCCTTCCCGCCGGCGTGCTCAGCGAGAACGCCACCCCGGTCATCGGCAACGGCTGCGTGGTCAACCTCGAGGCACTCTTCGAGGAGATCGACGGCCTTCAGGCCCGCGGCTGCAACGCCTCCCGCCTGAAGGTCAGCGCCAACGCCCAGCTGGTCGCGCCGTACCACCAGGTGCTCGACAAGGTCTCCGAGCGCTTCCTCGGCAAGCGCGCCATCGGCACCACGGGCCGCGGCATCGGCCCGTCCTACGCCGACAAGGTCTCCCGCATCGGCATCCGGGCCCAGGACCTGCTGGACGAGTCGATCCTGCGGCAGAAGGTCGAGGGTGCGCTGAACCAGAAGAACCAGATGCTGGTGAAGCTGTACAACCGCAAGGCCATCGACGCCGACGAGATCGTCGACTACTTCCTCAGCTTCGCCGAGCGGCTGGAGCCGATGCTCATCGACGCCGAGCTGGAGCTCAACCAGGCCCTCGACGAGGGTAAGTCGGTGCTGATGGAGGGCGGTCAGGCGACCATGCTCGACGTCGACCACGGCACCTACCCCTTCGTCACCTCGTCCAACCCCACCGCCGGCGGTGCCTGCACCGGCTCCGGCATCGGCCCGACGAAGATCACCAGCTCGCTGGGCATCATCAAGGCCTACACCACCCGTGTCGGTGCCGGCCCGTTCCCCACCGAGCTCTTCGACAAGTGGGGCGAGTACCTGCAGACCACCGGCGGCGAGTTCGGTGTGAACACCGGACGTAAGCGCCGGTGTGGCTGGTACGACTCGGTCATCGCCCGTTACGCCTCCCGGGTCAACGGTTTCACCGACCTCTTCGTCACCAAGCTCGACGTGCTCACCGGCATCGGTGAGATCCCGATCTGCGTGGCCTACGACGTCGACGGGGTCCGCCACGACGAGATGCCGATGAGCCAGTCGGACGTGCACCACGCGGTGCCGATCTACGAGACCATGCCCGCCTGGGACGAGGACATCTCCGGCTGCCGCACCTTCGAGGACCTGCCGGAGAAGGCACAGGCCTACGTCCGTCGTCTCGAGGAGCTCTCCGGCTGCCGCATCTCCTACATCGGGGTCGGCCCGGGGCGCGATGAGACCATCGTGCTGCATGACGTTCTCGACTGACGAACCGCTCCACAGGCTGGGGGACGTCCTGCACCTCGTCGACGACGGCGAGGTGACCGGCTACGGCGAGATCGCCCGTGCCCTCGGCATGCCCCGCGGTGCCCGTGCCGTGGCTCGGGCGTTGGCGTCCGGGGACCACGGTTGGGACCTCGCCGCACCGGTCATCCCGGTCGGCAGGACGCGGGGACGCGCCGGGCACAAGGTCTTCATCGTCCCGGAACTGGGGGAGGGCGAGGACTCCCGCTCAGCCGGACTGGCTCGCCGCGCGGTACCTTTCACCCGCGACGGTCAGGACCTGTTGATCCCCTGCCGACTGTGCCTGGACGCGGGGGAACTGGGCGAGCGACTGCAGTGGGGGTAGTGCTCACCTGCGGTAATGCCGAAAATGTGACCGGTGATACATCCCGCGCTCCAATGTGATCAAGTCTGACCATACAATCATGGTCATGAGTCTTGGTTTCCTCTTCTTTCTGCCAGCCACCGCCGGTGCCTACCGGCCCGACGGTGACCTTGTGTCGTACGCGCAGAAGATCCATGAGGGGCTCGGCGACGACATGAGCGCCACCACCGACCCGGCCTCCTTCTACGAGACCCCGGGCGACCCGCACCCTGGGCGTCCCGCTCCCCGGGTGATCACCGAGCTGTCCACATGGATCAACGACCACTGCGACCTCGGCGGGGCTGATCCCAGTGAGGAAGGGGCCGGTCGTTTCCTGGGGGTCTCGGAGTTTCCCGTGGAACCGGTACAGGACACCCTGCACTTCGGTGTGCCCTACTCCCTGGCGGACAACACCGGCGCAGCCCTGCAGGACAAGGCTGCCGACCTGGGCCTGTGCATGATCGACGACATGGAGATGTTGTGGGTCAACTCCACCGGCATCGACCGGGGGCTGCGGATGCGCTCCTCGGTCGGCACCGTCAGCACGCATGTCGACGAGGAGAGCATCCGCTCTGCGCTCGCCGACGACGCGGACCGCCGTGAACGCTCCGATGACGGCATCCCGTATGTCGTCATCGACACCGGGCTGCCGGAACAGTCGTCCCCGTTGGCCGGCACCCCGCTGGAGCATGTCCGTTTCGTGCAGGCGGCGTTGCTGGGCAATGGCTGGGTCACCGAATACCGCTCGCGGCGCACCCACTTCCGCCGTCACCCCACCAATCTGGAGGACGCCGCGGCCGACCTCGCCGCATTCGCCGACGGTGACCCCGGGTTCCTGTCGCGGGGATGGGAGGACGTCACCGCGGAAACGGTCCAGCGGTGACCGTCACCAGTGTGGTCGCTGATGTCGACACCGGCATCGACGATGCGCTGGCCCTGGTGTGGTTGGCGGCCGAGCAGCGGGCAGGACGTATCGACCTGCATGTCACCACCTCGGCCGGCAACACCACCGCGGCATTGGCCGCCCGGAACTCCCGTGAGGTACTGCGCGTGGCGGGGGTGCCGGACGTTCCGGTGACCGCCGGGGCCGCCACCCCGCGGGTGCTGCCGCTGACCACGACCCCGGAGACCCACGGCCCGGAGGGGCTGGGGTACTGGCGGCCGCGCGAGGAGGCCCGTTCTGCTGCGACACCCACTGCCGCGGCCGCGGTGGAGGCCTGGCGACGGGCGGAGCCGTCCCACCTGCTTGTCGCCGGTCCGGCGACGAACCTCGCCCACGCCATCGAGCATGCCCCCGAGGTGCTGGCCGGGGTACAGGTCACGCTGATGTGCGGGGCCTTCACCTACCCGGGCAACACCACGCCTACCGCTGAGTGGAACACCTGGGTCGATCCGCATGCGCTGTCCTATGCACTGTCGCATTGGCCGACGGGCACCCCGCCGCCGGTGATCTGTCCGCTGAATGTCACCGAGCGGGTGATCCTGACCCCGAAGCGCCTGGCGACCTGGACCGCGGACGACTCCGAGCTCTCTTCGTTGCTGCAGGACGCCCTGCGTTTCTACTTCGAGTTCCACGAGTCGGTGGGCGTCGGTTACTGCGCGCAGATCCATGACCTGGCCGCCGCGATGGTGCTGCTCGACGCCGTGCCCGCCACCTGTGCCCCGGCGACGGTGCAGGTCGAGGCCGAGTCGGAACTGTTACGCGGCACCACGGTCGCGGATTGGGTCGGCGGCGGTGAACACTCAGACCCTGTCGGCCCGTACTGGGGCCTGCCCGCCAACGCCCGTGTCCTCACCGAGCTGGATCCGGAAGACGTCCTCAGGGAGTTTTCGCCGTCCTGATGTGTTTGCTCAGTTTCCGAAACCGGGACGAATCTGTAGTGCGCCTACTAGAATCTTGCGGTATGTCACGGAAGTGATGTCAGTCACGCCCGCCGAGAATCAGGAGCCCACCGCATGCCCGTAGCGAGTCCCCGCCCCACCATCGAGATCCCCGAGGTCAGCATCTACGACCTGCTCTTCGGGAGCCTCACTGCCGAGGAGAACCAGCGCACCGCGATCACCGACTCCGCCACCGGAGCCGTGGTCAGCTACGGTGAACTGCGCCAGCAGGTCGACCTCTTCGCCGGGGCGCTGGCGTCCCGCGGTGTCGGCGTCGGCGACGTCGTCGCCCTGCACTGCCCGAACACCCACGTCTTCGCCGTCGCCTTCCACGGCATCCTGCGGGCCGGTGCCACCGTCACCACCGTCGGCTCCCTGGGTACCGTCGAGGACGTCGCCAAGCAGGTCGCGAATTCCGGTGCCTCGCTGGTCTTCACCGTCAGCCTGCTCGGCAACGCCGGCTTCGAGGGTGCCCGCAAGGCCGGCCTGTCGGATGATCGGATCATCGACCTCGTCGACCCGGCGACCGGCCTGCAGGCCCTGCTGAAGGAGGCCAGCCCTGCCCCGGAGGTCAGCTTCGATCCGGCGACCCACATCGCCGTCCTGCCGTACTCCTCCGGCACCACCGGCGTGCCCAAGGGTGTGCAGCTGAGCCACCGCAACCTGGTGTCCAACATCGTCCAGTGTGGCCCGTGGCTGCTCGAGAACGGTCAGACCCGCGACTCGGTGATCATGTGCGTGCTGCCGTTCTTCCACATCTACGGTATGAACGTGCTGCTCAACACCACACTGTTCAACCGCACGCACATGGTCACCATGCCCTCCTTCGATCTCCCGACCTTCCTGGAACTGCACCAGAAGCACCAGATCGACTTCACCTTCGTCGCCCCGCCGATCGCCGTCGTGCTGGCGAACCACCCGCTGGTCGACGAGTACGAGATCGACCATCTGACCACCGTGCTGTCCGGTGCCGCCGCACTCGACGACAAGCTCGCCGAGGCAGTGCAGAGCCGCCTCGGGGTGAAGGTGTTGCAGGGTTTCGGCATGACCGAGGCCTCCCCGGTGACCCACATCAGCTCCCGCGGTGAGACTCCGTTGGCATCCATCGGCCTGCCGGTGGCGAACACCGAATGCAAGGTGGTTGACCTGCGCGACCCGGACTTCGCCGAGATCCTGCCCCCGGGCAACGAGGGGGAGCGGTCGGACTCCGGTGAGATGTGGGTCCGTGGGCCACAGGTCATGCTGGGCTACCACAACAACGAGGAGGCCACCGAGATCACGCTGCTGCGTGACGGCTGGCTGCGCACCGGCGATATCGTGGAGTATGACTACGAGGGCAACGTCTACGTCGTCGACCGGGCGAAGGAGCTCATCAAGTACAAGGGTTACCAGGTTGCCCCGGCCGAGCTGGAGGCGCTGCTGATCACCCACGAGTCCATCGCCGACGCCGCGGTCGTGGGTTACCTGCGCGCTGAGGACGGCGAAGAGATCCCGCGGGCGTTCGTGGTTCCGCAGGCTGGGGAGGACGGCGCGCCGGTCGCCGTGGACACCGAGGCCCTGATGGAGTGGGTCGCCGAGCGGGTCGCACCGTACAAGAAGGTCCGCCTGGTGGAGATCATCGACGAGATCCCGAAGTCCGGCACGGGCAAGATCCTGCGTAAGAACCTGCGGGACGTGCCGGTCAGTTCCTAGCGCGGACCCTGCGCCCCGCCCCCACGTCCCCGTAGGAAATACCCACGCCCAGAGGTACGCTCTCACCCCCTGGCGCGTACCTCTGGGCGTGGTTATTTCTGCTCGGAGGCGTCGGAGGCGGCTGCGCTCTCCGCAGCACCCTCGGTGTCCTCGGTCTCTGCGTCCTCTGCGTCCTCCGCGCCCTCCACAGCATCGGTGTACCACTCGGTCTGTGCGGGGTCGTCACTGTCGAAGTTCGCGCCGGCCCCCTCCTCGGCCGGCACCTCCGCCACACCGAAGACGAAGTCATCGCCGTGCTCGTCGATACCGCGGCGGACATTCCTGGTCAGGGCGGTACGGGTGTAGGCCCGGCGGATCGTCGCCGGATCATTGCCGAGGTCCTTCGCCCAGGAGACCATCATCCCGATGATGATCAGGGCGAACGGTAGCGAGCAGGCGACCATGATCGACTGCAGTCCCGACAGCGCGTTCTCCCCGCCGGCGAGCAGCAGGAAGATGGCGATCAGGCCCAGTGCGGCACCCCATACGATGGTCACCGGCTTGGTGGGGACGGCGCGTCCGGACTGGGACATCGACCCCATCACGACCGTCGCGGAGTCCGCGACGGTGACGAAGAAGATCACCACGGCGATGATCACCACGATGGCGGTGAGTCCGGAGAGCGGCAGGTTGTCCATGATGTCGAACATCACGTTCTCGCCGGATCCCTCGATCCCCAGGTCGACCCCGTCGAGGTTCAGCTTGATCGCGGTGCCGCCGAAGATCACGTACCAGGCCACGGAGATCAGGGACGGGACGAGCACCACCACGGTCACGAACTGGCGGATGGTGCGGCCCTTGGAGATCTTGGTGATGAACGGCGACCAGGAGATCCACCATGCCCAGAAGAGCATGGTCCAGGCGGTGACGAACTCGGACTCCACCTCACCCTGGCTGGCGTTGACTTCCAGCATGGCCAGCAGGTTCTCGAAGAAGGCGTAGATCGAGGTCGGCAGCAGATCGAGCAGGAACAGCGTCGGGCCGGTGATCAGCACGAACAGTGCCAGTCCGACCACCAGGCCCAAGTTGATGTTGCTCAGCAACATGATGCCGCGTTTGATGCCGGTGACCGCGGACAGGATGAAGATGACCGTCAGGACGGACATCGCCACGACCACGAAGCCGTTGCCCTCGATGTCCTGGCCGGTGACGATCGAGGTTCCCGTCCTGATCTGCAATGCACCGATGCCCAGGGATGTCGCGGTGCCGACAAGCGTGACCAGCACGGCGGCGATGTCGATGATCTTTCCCAGTGCCCGGTTGGATCCGTCGGGGAAGACCGGTTCGAAGACCGCGGAGATCAGCGGCGGACGGCCACGGCGGTACGTCGAGTAGGCGATGGCACCGCCGACCAGGGCGTAGATACCCCAGGCGAAGCTGGCCTGGTGGAGGATCGACTGGGCCATCGCGGTCAGAACGGCGTCGGTGGTGCCGGATTCCGCACCAGCCGCTGGCGAAGCCTCCAGGAAGTGCTGCAACGGCTCCATCGGTCCGTAGAAGACCAGTCCGATGCCGAGGCCGGCGGCGAAGAGCATCGAGATCCAGGACATGGTCGAGTAGTCCGGTTCGGCACCGTCGGGGCCGAGACGGATGTGCCCGGTGTGCCGGTATCCGATGACGAAAATGAAGATCACGCAGTCCACGGCGATGACTCCGTAGAGCCAACCGAGGTTCTGGACCACCCACGACTGCATGGTGGAACCTACCTCGGCGATATTCTCCGGGCGAAGGCCGCCCAGGCGATGAAGCCGATGGCCACGACCAGTGCGGTGATGAACACCGGCAGTCTGGTGGGGTAGTCCGGTTTGGAGTCTTCCGCGCTGACACCGGGCACGAGTGCCGGGTGGACGGACTGCTTTCCTGTGGCGGCGCGTTTGACCGCGTCGCCGATGCGGGCTGACTGGGGGTGACTGGGGCCGTCATCGGCCATGTCGGGGGTCCTTTCAGGGAGTCGGGAGGGATTGTCAGGGCATGGGGAGTTGTGCGGTTCTCCCTCCGTCGACGGTGTGGACCTGACCGGTGATGAAGGACGCATCGTCGGACGCCAGGAAGGCGACCACCGCGGCGACATCCTCTGGTGTCCCGGTGCGTCCCACCGGGTGGAGCCTGGTCAGCGCCTCCCGGAACTCCGGTGTGGCGCCGTAGTCGATGTTCAACTCGGTGTCGATCCAGCCCGGGGCCACCGCATTGCACCGGATTCCGTGTTCACCGAGGTCCACGGCCATCGCACGGGTCATCCCGTGGATGCCGGCCTTGGTTGTGCAGTAGGTGGTGTGCCCGGGGTTCGCGGCCACACCTTCCACCGATCCGATGTTCACGATGGATCCCTGCGTCGCCGTCAGATGTGGCATCGCGGCCTGGATCAGCAGCATCGGTGCCGTGAGGTTCACGGCGATCGCACGGTTCCAGGCACCGAGGTCGGTGTCGGAGACCGGCATCTGCTGCATCAGTCCGGCATTGTTCACCAGGATGTCCAGGCGTCCGGACTTCTCGATGACCTCGTCGATGATTCGGGCCGGTGCCGCAGGGTCGGCGAGGTCGGCGACGATGCCGGCGAACTCCGCGTCGGCACCTCGTTGGGCGGTGTAGACGGTGGCGCCCTCATCGGCCAACCGGCGGGCGATGGCGTGTCCGATCCCGGAGCGACCTCCGGTGACCAGAGTGACCTTGTCCTGAGAGTTCTTGAGGCGTTTCATCGTTGACCTCCGATTCCGGCGGCGGCCAGTGCGGCGCGGGCCCCGCGCATCGCCGCGTCGATCGCGGTGTCGACCCCCTGGTAGCGCGCGGCGTAGGTCGCACCTTCGTGCAGCAGGAAGAGCGTGTCGGCGAGGCGGTCGAGGTCGGCGTCGGTGCAGGCGCCCGTGTCGGACGTGATCTCGGCGAGTCGGGTGCTGATCACGTCGACGATCTGCTCTTTGTGGCGGAGGGTGATCTCCTCGATCTCCGTGCTGTCGGGGTACTCCGACATGGCGTTGCCGAAGAAGCAGCCGATGTTGGCGACCCCGGTGAGCCAGTCGTGCAGGCGGACCAGGATGTGCAGGACGTGGTCCACGCCGTGCTCGGGGCCGGGGGCGTCCGAGATCCACTCCATGTAGGACGCTCCGCGGTATTCGAGTGCGCCGATGACCATGGCTTCCCGACTGGGGAAGTACTTGTAGAGGGTGCGCAGCGACACTCCGCTCCATTCGCGGAGTTCATCGACGGACCGGCCGGCGAATCCGCGTTCGGCGAATCCCCGCTGCAGACCGGCGGCAATGCGGTCTCGGGTGGGGTTCGTCAACGGTGTGTTCGCAGTCACGACGATCAGCGGTAGAGCGATTGTTCTACCACTTCACGTTGGTGGCGCATACTCTGGGACTTCACCCGGAAATTGCGATACCTGGAGGTACGCTCACCGGCCCGTGGCCGTACCTCCAGGTATGGCAGTTTCTAAGTGGCGCAGGACCCGGCAGTGGCGGGAGGATGAGGGAAAGACCTGTGGAAACAGCCGAAGCGTCCTGAGAAGGACTGGTTCAACTACCCCAAGGACGTCACCGAGAACAACGCCCAGCGCATGTACCGTGCCGCCGTTCATCCCGGGGCTGGTGGTCCTGTTAGG